>JBJKTB010000100.1:0-4526 GCA_046703345.1 Ignavibacteriaceae bacterium | reverse complement strand
TCCTTTTCCAGAGTTTCCTTCGGAGATTCGACAATACGGCCTATTTCCTTACCGTCCCTGTAAAAAATAATCGTAGGAACAAGTTCAATATCAAGTCCGTCGGTTTCTCCATGCAGGCCTTTCCTGTCGCGTCCCACCATTATCATTTTTACTTTGGATGACGGGTATTTCATCATATCCAGAATTCTGAACAGCCGCGGTACTTCTCTTCTGCTGTCGCTGCACCACGTGCCCATAACAACCGTTATATTAATATCCTTCATCTTATCTTCAATTTGGGAAACCGATGCGGAGTCGACATCATAATTATCGTACAATGAATTAAACCACCAGGAAAAGTTAGTATCCTGCAGAGCCTCACGGTTCGCGATTCCCAGCAGCATCGGGCGCTGTGAAAGAACGTCTGTAACAAGAGTATCCTGAGCTGAAGAAGAAGTTGAATCGCTTCCTTTGGCGTAAACAGTTAATCCCCCGAGTAAAAGAACTGTTAAGAAGAGTAGGAGTTTCATAAATGGTCCTCGTTGTTTAAGGAATTTTTTCTAAGATCTATTCCCCATAATAGTTTGCTTCGCAGAGTTTCGAAATAGTTGCTTAATGAAGTCTGCACGAGCTTAAGAGGCCGCTCGCATTTTTTTATCTTTATCTCGAGCGGCGGCGGAAAGGCGAATACTCTCTGGCCGTCGCAGTTTACGTGAATTTCCTTATGAAGAGAATTTGCCCTTATGGTTATCGCGCCGCTGCCGGGAAGAACAAGCGGCCGCATAGTTAAGCTGTGCGGCGATATCGGGGCAAGTGTAATCACGTCGGTTTTAGGACTAACTATCGGTCCGCCCGTGGAAATGGAATAACCGGTCGAACCGGTAGGCGTTGCTATAATTAATCCGTCGGCCGCGAAGGTTGTAACATACTCGCCGTCAACCGTTATGTTGATGTCTATCATTTTAGGCCAGCCGCCTTTATCAATAACAATATCATTAATTGCGAATAGCTTATCCAGCTTATGCCCGCAGCAGTCGCTTTCAATAACCATTCTCTTGTCTATCTTATATCTTCCCTTTTTTATATCTTCAATAAACACGTCCATCTGATTTAAATTTGCTTCCGCCAGAAATCCGAGTTTACCAAGATTAACGCCGAGCACCGGTTTGTCATACTTGTGGGCCTTGAAAGCTGTGGCAAGCATTGTCCCGTCCCCGCCTATTGAAACGATCATATCGGCCCGCTTGCAAAGACTTTCCTCGCTGACAAAATTTTTCTTATTAATTTTTCCTGATAAAAATTCTCTCCGGGCAAGGAGAGCTTCGTTAAGCAAAAATTCAAGGTCGTTTTCTTTAAGTTTACGGATAAGTATCGACACAACATCGAATACCTTCTCCTTGGTTACGTTCGCTATAATCCCGATTCTCATTTATTCGTGTCCCCCCGGCTATTTAAAATTAGTCATCAAAAATACACATGTAAAAAGATTCATCTCAACCCAATTCGTTATTTAACAGTACACGGTGACGCATGTCTTATCCGGCCGTTTTTATTTATTCTCGTCCTCTTCCACATAATAAATCTTTAAGTCGCGCAGCACCTCGTCCAGAAACTTTTCTTCATAATCCGAAAGATTGCCTTTCGTCTTTACCACAAGCATGTCGAGAGTATCTATCGACAGCTTGGCAAGCTCCATGTGCTTTTCCGTTTTATGCGTAACGGGATTTTCTATTTTTCCCATCGACATAAGCGCTATCTGCTGGTTCTGCATAACCAGCTGCATAAACAATAATTCGCTGCTGTTGTCTTTTGCCATTTAATTTACCTTAATATTTTTTAATTCCCATAACTTGCAATACTTGGTAAACACGTACGCGGATGAAAACACCGCAAGTATAAATCCCTGAATGCCGTCTAGAAATCCTCCTTTTAGGAAATACATCTTGAAGAAGATAAATAACGGACGGATTAATATATCCGTCAGCCTGAAGTTTTTTCCTCTTTTGCCCAGTTCTTCGGCGGCGAGTGTGGTGTAGTTGTTAAACTTTTCAAAATAATGCTTGATGTTTGGATCCGTGTAATGCTCAAGATCGGATTTTAATCGGCCAGTAGTTCCGTTAACAAGTAGCTCCTCATGAACGTCGCTTCCGCTGAACTTCGCGTTGTGTTTATTAAAAAGTCGCGTTACTCTGCCGGGATACCAGCCGCTGTGCAGAATCCAACGGCCCAGGAAATTCGCTTTCCTAGGAAAGGAATACGCGCTACAATCCGGAGATGAAGATTTAAATTTCAAAAGCTCGCCGCTAAGCTCGGGCGTAAGCGCTTCGTCCGCGTCAATCCAGAGAACCCAATCGTTGGAAGCTAATTCCACCGCATAACTTTTTGTTTCCGAGTACCCTTTCCATTTTATATTCTGCGCTTTTACTTTTTCGTAATTGCCTGCGGCTTCCAGGGTTTTATCGGCAGTGGCGTCATCTACCAGAACAATTATCTCATCTATGCAGTCCAGCTGGCTTTCTATACAGCGCTTAATGTTTTTTTCTTCGTCTTTCGCGATGATTATTGAGGATAACTTTAAATTATCGGCCAAAAGTTTCCGCTTCCGTTATGAATTTAAAAATTTTACTCTTCAAAATAGCTAATTTCTATTTAAGCGGTTATAATAAAGTAAAATTTATGTCAAATTCCACTTGCTGATCCTAACTGCGCGGTTAAGACTTCCAGTATAAATTCAAATTAAATTTTTCTATATTTGACTGAAAAGAAACGAATTTTAATCTTTTTAATGACAGGCATTAAAGTTTGACAGAATTAAGACTTAAGTCAGGCCGACCGGAAAATTTTCCGGCCCATGCCTTCTTTCAGGCTTCCCGGTATTTCCCTCCGGTACAACCGCTCCCGATCCTTCATACCGCATTTCTTATTAAAAGCCGATGCCGGTTATGAACGTCTTCGGAGAAATTTTTAAACTGGTTCGCTCAAAGCTTGACTCTCGATCGGTCTCAGAGCTCGGATGGGTTTTTGCCGGACAGGTTACCACGGTGCTGCTCAGTTTTGTTATTGTAAAGATCCTCTCGGGAATGGGCGCGGCAAATTACGGAGTTTATGCGCTGGTCATTACGGTTGCTGTGCTGGCGGGGCTTTTATTTCACGGGCCGGTGGCGCAGGGTTTTCTCAGGTTTTATTATCATTACCTTGAAAAGTCGACTGTAAACATTTTTATAAAAGTGATCTACTCGGTATTAATAATTTCCAGCGCTGTATTTTTGGTTCTGTCCCTGGTAGTTTTCGCCATTTCGCCTTTATTTAAATCAAACCAGCCTGCCGTTTTCTTTTTGCTGGCAGGTATCTTCATCATAACATCAAAGGTTAACGAGTTTTTTAACTCGGTTCTCAATCTCATCCGCAAACGTAAGCAGAATTCTCTGCTTCAGAGCAGTGAAAAGGCGCTTACAATAATTTTACTTTTTTTACTTATACGCTTAAACGGACTTATGCTGCCGAACGTGTTTCTTGTACTCGCGTTCATAACTTTTTCCTTCGCCGCGATAAAAATCTCCGTGTTTAACAAGTTCAGGCCTGCTGAAGAGTCGCATACTCCGGCCTTCATTAAAGAAACACACGTACCGAAATGAAGTCGCGATTGTTCCAGTATGTTTATCCGTTCCTCATTTGGGGGTTCAGCGGATGGCTGCAGCTTAACGGCGAGAAATGGATTATTAACGGCGTACTTTCCACCGCAGACGTGGGAATTTATGCCGTTATGATGGCGCTTGTTAACGGACTTGTAATTGTGCCGAATAATATAATCTCCGATTTCGCGACTCCGATTATCTTCCAGCAGTATGCCGATTTAAATAACAAGGATAACTTAAAAACAGGCTTACACTACATCAGGCTCAATATTTTAATTATCTTCGTATTGACTTTGTTTTCTACTTTGATAACATATATCTGGGGAAGAGAGCTTATAAATCTAATCAGCAGTAAAGGCTATACTGTTTACTGGTATCTGCTTCCCATGCTTTGCCTGGGAACAGGATTGTTCCTTACAGGGCAGGCGCAGACGGTTCTCGGCATGTCGCTTAACGTGCCGAAAAAATATCTCGCCCCAAAAGTTTCGATCGGGATTTTATCGATAATTTTAAATTTCATCAACATAAAATATTTCGGAATTAACGGCGTTGCTTATACAGTTTTGATGATAGGATTAATCTACGTTTTCTTCATTTCTTTCGTTAACAGAAAGATTAATCCGTCGGCCGTTGTTTGAATCAGCAAAAAATAAACGAGACGTCTTAAATGAAAATTTTTCTTGCTCTAATGAAATTCGATTACGGAGTTGAAGAAAGAGGATACTCTTACGAATATTACAACGTATATCTTCCGCTCTGCGATGTATACGGACAAGACAACGTACTCCTTTTCGACTATTTCACCGAGTTCAAGAAGAACGGGAAGGCCGCAATGAATGCAAGAGTCGAGCAGATCGTTGCATCCGAACGGCCTGATGTTTCTGTTTTCTGCATTCTCTGGGAAGGCCAGTT
>JBJKTB010000099.1:0-3685 GCA_046703345.1 Ignavibacteriaceae bacterium | reverse complement strand
GCACCGCTCTTCTTTTTAACCTCTTTATTTATTTCTACCTCGAGAACGGGCACGTAAAAGCCATCGAGTTCTTCACCGGCTACATTATAGAATACTCCCTCTCCGTCGATAACCTGTTCGTCTTTCTTCTTATTTTTAACGTGATGAGTGTGCCCGCTAAGAACCAGCCGCATGTTCTCAAGTGGGGCATACTTAGCGCTATAGTCTTCCGCATTTTGTTTATCATGATCGGAGTAGGACTAATAAATTTGTTTCATCCTGTCATCTATATCTTCGGTACAGTACTTCTTTTTGCTGCTTATAAGATGGCGTTCGGAGGCGAGCAGAAAATTGATTACGAGAGAAATCCGCTAATCAAGCTGCTTAAAAAATTCTTTAACATTCTGCCGGACTATCACGGCGATAAGTTTTTCGTAAAGAAAAGCGGTAAAATATTCGCAACTTCCCTCTTCCTTACTCTACTGCTTATAGAATCTTCAGATATAATTTTTGCGGTCGATTCGATACCGGCGGTAATAGCTATAACGCACGATCCGTTTATTATAATTACTTCAAACATCTTCGCGATTCTCGGGCTGCGTGCGTTATATTTTGCCCTCTCCGGCATAGTCGATATGTTCTACTATCTGAAATACGGCGTTGCTGCAATCTTATTCTTCGTGGGAATGAAAATGATTTTATCGGAGTTAGTTAAAATCCGTACGGAAATTTCTCTGATCGTTATAGTATTTTTCCTGGTATTTTCTATTATACTCTCCCTGCTGCATAAGCGGACTTCCTCCGGAGCAAAAGACCGAAAGAATGAATAGTCGCTGCGGCCGCCAGCCCCACAAGCATCGGTTCTATTTCGCCGACTACATTTATGCCCGAGAAAAGATCGCGGACAAAAAACCATCCTAAACTGAACACGACGGCAGTAATCATCTCTATCAGCACCGTCTTATTATTAATACGAAGTTTTAGATAATATGAACTAATTACAGGTAATATCATTGCCGGTATACAGAAAGATCCCACAGTATACCAGAGTTCAATTACGGAAGGTATGAAATAGGCCAGCAGTATTGAAAGAATGGAAGATACTATAAGTCCGTATACAGTGTACAATTTTAGTTTGCCGTCATCCCGCCTTCTGCTGAGTTTAAATATGAAATCCCTTCCTACTGTTGTCGCGCTTAAAAATAAGAAGCTGTTCAGAGTGGACATTATGGTTGCAAACAGAGCCGCGTAAAAAATGCCTTTTACGCCGGGCCCGAGAATCTTCTCCGCCAAAAGAGGAAATGAAAGTACCGGCTGCGATAAGTTGGGAACAGCCGCCCGTGCGTAGAGACCCGTTGCAGTAGTTAGGAAATCAAATAAAGCGAAGAAAATTATTGAGATAAGAATTCCCTTTACCGCAACTTCGCCTGATTCTGCGGCGTAGCATCTCTGATGAAAACCCGGATCGGCGAATGTCCATAACGCGATTAAAAACCAGACTAAAATATAAGTCGGCGAAGCTCCGCCGGTTATGGTAAGATGAGCCGCAGGCAGGTTGGCTTTAAGATAGCCGTATCCGCCGAAAGCTGAATAAGCCGCGATAAGTACAATTATAAATCCGCCGAACATAACAAAAAACTGAATTGCGTCGGCGTATATGTTCGATTTAAATCCGCCGTTTATTAAATAAACTACCGACAGCAGAATGCCGAGTATCAAACCGATTATTATACCGGTACCGAACATCAGTGAGATTAAATTCGCCGTCATTAATAAATAAGGCGCTGGTGAAACAAGAACAAATACCAATAGAGCGGATAATAAACCGACTTTGTTCCCGTATACCTGCGTCAGCTTATCGGGTATTGTAAATAGCGATGCTGTTCTGATCTTCTTCGCGAACAGCAGCGCGAATAAAAATGCGAAAACGTAATAAGGAAAGCCCTGTGTAAACCAGCTTGCCAAGCCGTAACGGTAAGTGAATTCGCCTACACCGAGAATTCCTCCGTACCAGGTGGAAACGGTGGTAAGTACAAAAAGGAACAGTCCTACTTTTCTTCCGGAAAGAAGATACTCGTCCGCTCCGCTTCCGGTCTTTCTGCCGAAATAAAATCCGAATGCGATAACGGAAATAAAAAATATTACAATTACGGTAAAATCTAAGGGACTAAAAGAGACCATTTTTTCTCATAGTATTGTAATCGCGCACTACAAAGATTACTCCGCCCGTTATGCTGAGATCACCACTTTTGCCCGTTGCTACATTGCTTGTACTCTCTCTTTCGCCGAAAGGAAGAGGAATATTCTTCAACGGATATTTTAAACCTCTTGAAATGATTTTTGTATTTCGGTTGAATCCGTACAGTGAAATTGTTTCGTAAGGTGTGGCGGAAAGTTTAACCTTGCCTGTATAAGCTGTGAGAAAAGAATTTTCCGCGATGATGCTTAATCTTATCACGGAGAAAAATTTAAGAACGATTCCCAGGTTGCAGATAGTATGGTCAAGCCGGTCGCCCGTAACACCGAGAAGAACTGCTTCTCTAAATTTTTTTTTGATGGCGAATTTCAGGCATTTCTCCACATCGGTGTCGTTCTGTCTTTTGATCCTGATAATTTTTGTCTTCTTCTCGTAAAATTTTAAAGTCGAAGCTTCGGATGAATCGAGATCTCCGATGATGTAATCCGGAATCAATCCCAGTTTCTTAGCAGTACCTGATCCGCCGTCTGCGCAGATAAGTGTATCGTAACCTAGCTTTCTCAAATCGTTAATTACGCTTTTTGCAGGCGGCCTGCCGTTAGCAAGTATAATGCATTTCTTCAATATAATTTCGTTGGTTATTTTTATAAAACATGATCGCTTAAATTAAAAAATTCATCCGCAAAATGGAAAAAGAAGGAGGAAATTAATCATGAGATTAAATCCTCCGCCGTTCCAAATTTCATCAGATTTATTGCTTTTCCCTTTACAGTCCTAACTGTATTCCGGCCAGAAAGTTTCTCTCCGCCGCAGGGAAAAACTCGCCTCCGATAGCGTTCGCCGAATAGAGATTATCAAAGATGTTTGTAACCTGGAAAAATATTCTTGAAGGAGTCAAGGAGGCAAAATCTTTTAATTCGTATGACGCGAAAAAATCGGCGGTAAAGTAAGCATCGTTCTTATTATCGGAGTAGCCTACAAACCCCGGATATTCTGCCAGATACTTTGTTAGATTGCCGCCGTAATTATCTGAATAGAACGCACCCACGTAGCGGCCCGCGAATTTAACGAACCAATTTTCATCTTTGAAGCTTACGCCGAAATTAGCGAGGAAATCCGGAAATCCGCTTATGCTGTTTCCGTTCAGGCCGATGTAATCGGCAGCGTCTATGTAATAAGTGCCTTCAAGTATCTTATTGCTGCTGTATGTTGCATTCGCGTAAAGCTGAAACTGTTTTAACAAATTAAACGATGACGACAGTTCGATACCTTTATGAACCGTGCTTTTCATGTTACCTGTAATAGGCTGGCCGAACTGATCTACTTTTCCGTTCGCCACAATCTCATTAATAAAAAGCATATAGTAAAGATTAAGCGAGATATTAAAATTCTTATGTATCAACGACGAACCGAGTTCAAAATCGGTCATGGTTTCCGGGTGCACAAGCGGTTCGTTATAATTGTACGAGCCGTTGGGATTCTGCCGGAACTGCGGCACCTCCCCTCCGC
>JBJKTB010000098.1:0-5487 GCA_046703345.1 Ignavibacteriaceae bacterium | reverse complement strand
AACCGTTGGTTTCAGCCACTCACCCACCTCTCCAGGTATTAAGCTGAAATCAAATACTTCCTCTTCTTAAAAGGAAGCAATTTAGTCACTAAAGATAATTTTTTCGGTTAAATATTAAAATATTTTTGTCCAAATTATTAAAATAATTTTAGTAACATGAAATTTTTGTCTATAATATGCTTTTTTGTTGTTCAAATTTTAATAAAAACGTTTTTAAAGTTTGTACTTTATTTTGAAAGTAATATCACGTCTCGGCTCAAAACTAGCGCTGCTGAAGAAAGCGCCTTTTAGCAAATGTGCGTGATCAAGCAGGTTTGTAACTGCCAGCGATGGCTCGATTGAAGCGCCGTTTGCCAGAATGATTGTATATCCGCCCGATAAATTAAATATCCACGCGGGGGTAGTGTGCGCCGCCTGATTAAAATCAAATAATCCGGTTTTATAAGTGTAATTCGTAATTCCGTTTGATAAACCGGTACCATAAATGCCGACAAGACTTAAAAACCAGTCTTTTGGCTCATAATTTAACCCTATTACCATTGAGAGACGCTGATCATGATCAAGATCGAAAGGTTTGGTGGAGTAATCCGGAGCAATAAAACCGCCGGAAACGGGACCGATTCCGTAAGCGTGAATAATCGATCCGTTAAGATATCCGGAGAAAGGACTTTCCGGATCGTTGTAGCTAAGACTTAATTCAACGCCGCTGACTTTCACTTGATTTATATTGACGTTTACGCGGATTGTGCTGGAACCGAGCGTTTGGTCGTCTAGACCAGGAGAAGAATCTTTATGGAAGTAATCAAGTTTGGCTGTGAGGCCGTTTAAAAAGTTATGGATAACTCCGGCTTCATATAAATTGTCTTTCTCCGGGAAGGTTGCCGACGCGGAATCACCAACAACATTAGCAATAGAAGACAGCCCCTCAATATTTGTAGGGATGAAAAGCCTGTCGTAGCTCAAATAAATTGTATTAAAATCGGTAGGGAAGAAGCTTATCTTCAGTCTCGGGTTTAATTGTTTTTGGAGTTGAATAACGGGTGCAACATGCTGATCATATCTTATACCGGCTTCAATTCTGGTCCATTCGAAGGGGTGTAAATTTGACTGTGCGAACAGGCTGAAATCCGAGCCGTTAAACCTGGAAACATCCGAAGGGCCGTAATTATTTAAATCCTGAAAGATAAAATTCTCCCTGCCGTCGGTAACGCTGAAATTAAGGCCTGCGGCATAAGAGAAATGATGAGAAAGTTCTTTGCTGAATTTAATGCGTGTCCCGTAGGTAACAAAATTCCGATCCTGATTAATTCTATAGCCTGTTGCGGTATCTTTACCTATATATTGCAGAGTCTGGTCGAACTTACTTGTATTAAATTTTAGTCCGCCTTCTCTTAAATAAAGGCCGATGAAGAGGTCGCTCGACCTATCAACCTGCGAAGAAAAAGTGTGATAGTACGAGAGAGTTTGGAATGAATTAAAGCTATTCTGGGTGTCGAAGTTTATTCCTTCAGCCGGATCGAAAGGAATTTGCGTATAGGTGGAGCTGTAATTAAGATTAGAAGTTAAGAAATCCTTTTCGCCCAAAAAATAATCGAGCTTTGCATAGGCAGAGTAATCGAATCCGTGATCGTTAAAAAGAGAGGGAACCGGCTGGTCAATTCTATGATCCGATTCATCTCTGCTGGCTGAAAAAAAATAACCGAGATTGCCGGCATGATTGCTTAATGTTATATTCTGGCCGTTGGAATTTAATGCTTTAAAAGTTCCGACCTTATTACCCAGGTTTTCATTATTTGAAGTTAAGAAGCTGCCGGCATAGCTTGAAGCGCTGAAATGAAATTTACCAATCGGGACTTGAGTACGCACGTCAATTATAGCTGCCGACTGGCCGCCGTACTCGGCCGGAAAACCGCCAGTAAAAAATGTAATGCTTTTTATTACATGGGGGTCAACAACTTCATTTAATCCGCCGAAAACTCCGAGCGGAATCGGAATGCCATCTATGAGATAAGTAAATTCGCCGTGCTGTCCTCTAATGTGAACTTCGCCTGTAGGAGCTCTTACAGCGCCGGCAAGATTTTCCTGAACCACCGTAGACATTCTGGCTTCCGGCGCGGGGTGGAAAGACTGCAAATCAAAAGTTTTATATCCTGTCTTTATGTCGACATAATTTGATATTTTCGCCGCTTTATTACCGGTTACAACCACCTCCTGCATTCCTATGGCGCTTTCGGGAAGAAGAACATTAAGATTTGTATGCTTCCTGTCTACCTTTATTGAGGCGGAATAGTTTTTATATCCCACGTACTGGATTACTATATTATAGCTGCCCTCTTCAATATCCTGAAATAAAGCATTACCGAAATGATTGGTGCCTTTTACATTAATTATTTTATCACCTTTTTTCAGTATTACGGTAACCAGTTCGAGAGGCGTATTCTGAGAAGAATCTAGTACGGTTACTTTATAATTTATCGTATTGATTCTTTTATTATCAGGATTTTTTATTATGCCAGCATAAGATCTGCATGCGGAAGCAAAAATAAGAGTCGTTATAGCAAGTACTAAAAACACTTTATATAATTTTATTGAGCTTAAAAAGTTCATATCCTTTAATCCCTTCAGCAATATATTTATAGTGTAATCCATAGTGTACGTATGCGGTTACATTTAATTTTGAGGAACACGCATATAAGCGGAACATAACCTGCAAGTTAAGCGGATTCCGGAGTCATCTATTTAAATATGATTAAAGGACGGAAGGAGGGGCTCTCAGAGGATTCTGAAGTTCTACATCCTGGTTCTTTTCATGTGGAGCCGGAAATGATGTTATAGACTCATGAGAGTTATTAACGAATGATTCGAAAGTACCGGTGAAAGAAAAATTTAAAATGGAAGAAGCAAACTGCTGAACGGAACAGTCGTCGTGCGTAAGATCGATAAGCTTGTCAAAAGGACTCGACTGCCGTCCGGCAGTATTTTCAATCTGTCTTGAATTATCAAGCTGAATTCCAACATGATGGTAATGAAAAACCGTAAGACTTATGAAGAAAACATAAGCCGATAGGAAAATCAGTGCCGCGCTGTTCTTGTATTTCTTTGATAGATATTTCATTTTGACGGCCAAATATCAAAATAATAATTCCTTTTGTCAATTGAGTTTGGATGAATCAGTGAAGGAGGGCACATATTATCATCTATATTGTTGTGAAAATTGGGTCGAAAAGAAATTAAATTCGGTATGATTTTGAGATTTTAACTAACTTGAAGTTAAGTTAATTATTGCTTGTAAAATACATATCAATTAAATTAGTTGTTTAAAATTTATCCAAAGAGGTGATGATGATTAATTTCGGCGGTGTGGATTACTATAACATAGACACGTTATTTTCAGAAGAAGAAAAAATGATCAGGGATACTGTTAGAGAGTTCGTATCCGATGAGATCCTGCCTATTATTGAAAAACACAACCGTGAATCTACATTCCCTATTCAGCTTGTGCCCAAGATGGCCGAGCTTGGATTATTCGGTACTACTTTGCCTCAGCAATACGGCTGCGCCGAGCTTAATAATGTTGCGTACGGATTGGTAATGCAGGAACTCGAAAGAGGCGACAGCGGAATAAGAAGCTTTGTATCTGTACAAAGTGCGCTAGTGATGTATCCGATATTCGCGTTTGGAAGCGAGGAACAAAAAGATAAATTTCTGCCTCAGCTGGCAAAAGGCGAGAAGATCGGATGTTTCGGGTTAACAGAACCAGATTACGGCTCCAATCCGGGCGGAATGGTTACTAAAGCAGAGAAGGTTGAAGGCGGCTACAGACTTAACGGCGCAAAGATGTGGATAACAAACGGCACCATTGCCGATGTAGCTGTTGTCTGGGCTAAACTGGACGGAGCGGTTAGAGGATTTCTTGTCGAGAAAGGATTCAAAGGATTTACTGCGCCTGAAATGAAAGGAAAGCATTCGCTTAGAGCTTCTGTAACCTCAGAGTTGATCTTTGATAACGTATTTGTACCTGAAGAAAATCTTCTTCCTAAAACAACCGGACTCAAGAATGCGCTCATGTGCCTTAATCAAGCCAGGTATGGAATTGCATGGGGAGTTATAGGAGCAATGATGGCTTGTTACGATACGGCATTAAATTACGCGAAGAGCAGAATACAGTTTGGAAAGCCGATAGCGGCTTATCAGATGACGCAGGAAAAATTGGTATATATTCTCACGGAGATTACGAAAGCGCAATTATTAAACCTGCAAATGGGCAGGATGAAGGATAACGGTACATTAAAACACACACATGTATCTATGGCTAAGAGGAACAACTGCGAGAAAGCTCTTGAAGCGGCGAGAATTTCGCGTGAAATTCTCGGTGCAAACGGCATACTAGATGAGTACCCGGTAATGCGCCACGCGGCTAATCTGGAATCTGTTAAAACATACGAAGGCACTCACGAGATGCATACTCTTATAATAGGAGAGGACATAACCGGATATCCCGCGTTTGAATAGCGAAAATTTGAGACCACCGCGAGTGGTCTTTGTTTTATTAATTATCAGGATTGTTTATGAAAGAGAAGCTAAATATAATTGAAGGTTTGACATTTGACGATGTTCTGCTAGTTCCCGGCAAGTCGGCAGTACTTCCGAGGGAAGTAAATACTACCACATTGTTAACTCCCGACATCAAACTGAATATTCCGGTAATTTCCGCCGCGATGGATACGGTTACCGAGTCGGCCATGGCGGTAGCTATTGCGAGGGAAGGGGGTATTGGAATTCTTCATAAAAATATGACGATAGAAGAACAATGCATTGAGGTAGACCGTGTCAAACGTTCCGAAAGCGGAATGATAAGGAATCCGGTTACTCTTGTGCCTGATCAGACTATAGGCGAAGCTCTGGAGATAATGAAACGGTACAGCATCTCCGGCATACCCGTAATCGACAAGCAGGGAAAGCTTGTCGGTATATTAACTAATAGAGATCTGCGATTTGAGCCAAACAGGAAATTAAAAGTAAAAGATCTGATGACCAGTGAAAATCTTATTACTGCTCCTTTAAATACTGATCTTTTAAAAGCGGAAAAACTGCTGCAGCGATACAAGATCGAAAAGCTGCCGGTAGTGGATAAAAACGGCATGCTAAAGGGGCTTATTACATTCAAAGACATCCTCAAGAAGAAGAAGCATCCGAACGCATGCAAAGACGAGCAGGGAAGGCTTCGTGTGGGAGCAGCAGTCGGGATCACGACTGATACTATGGACAGAATAGCCGCTCTTTCTAAAGCCGGAGCAGATGTTATAGTTATAGATACTGCCCACGGCCATTCGATGGGAGTTCTTAAAACAATTAAAGAAGCAAGAAAGAAATTTAAGTATGAGCAGCTAATTGCTGGGAATATAGGCACTTATGAAGCCGCACTTGACCTTGCGGCATGCGGAGTAGACGCAGTTAAGGTCGGAATCGGACCAGGTTCAATCTGTA
>JBJKTB010000097.1:0-8105 GCA_046703345.1 Ignavibacteriaceae bacterium | reverse complement strand
GATCCCGCAAGCGGATTCGGAACGCAGCTAACGAACGTAGGCGAGATATCAAACAAAGGAATAGAAGTCGGCTTCTACGCGCAGCTGATTCAATCCGAGAACGTTGTGCTCAACGCGCGCGTGTCTTATTCAACGCTTGATAATAAAGTTGTCAGTCTGGGAGGTTCAGCTCCTTTCAGTATTGCCTCTTTTACATTCCTGCCGAGGAGAGTGGAAGAAGGTTATCCGGTGGGAGTATTTCAGGTTAACGTTCCGATAAAAGACGCCAACGGTAATTATACCGGAGAATTCAAAACCGAAATGGTAGGTAATCCAATGCCGAAGCAATACGGAAGTGTCGGCTTTAATATAACATTGTTCAAAAATTTCACTTTAAGCGCATTGACGGAATTCGCATTCGGTCATTCATTCGTCAATCTTAAGAAGACATTGCGGTATTTTAACGGTACCGAAGATACTCAATACATTATTCCTGACGGATATAATTTCCAGACAGCATCTACAGTATGGCTTGAAAAAGCGGACTGGATTAAGATAAGGGAGATAGGAATAATATACAGAATTCCAGACAGGTTTGTAAAAGGCATTACCATAAATGCCAGCGTTAGAAATCTTGCAGTGCTCGGAACGAACGCGACAAATGATCCTGAGCTGAACGGATTTCAGCCGAGCGGGCCAAGCACAGGCGGTTATACATACACGGATATTTCCGCGCCCAGACAATTCAGACTGGGAGTTACATACAATTTCTAACGAGAAACGGTAAGAGTTAAAACCGCAAAAAATTTTGAAGGAGAAAAAATGAACAATAAAAAATTAAAATCAGTAATAGCAACACTGCTGATGCTGCCGTTGCTTATAATAGGAGGCTGCGATCTTGTAGATCCTACGCAGGTACACAATCCTTCTATAACAAGCAATAATTTGCTTGAAGACGCATCGGGCGGAGCCGAACCCTTAATAGTCGGATTGGAATACGCCTTCTCAAATGCCGTTAGAAAGACTGCGGTGTATACTGAAGTTGTATCAGATAATTACATGAATACCGGAACTTTCTTTTCCACCATAATAGACAAGCCGGCGAACATTGCGCCTAATGAACAATACCTTAACGATGACAGGGAAATATATTTCCGGCTTCAGAACCTCCATGCTCTTGCGACGTTCGGATTGAGTACTGTTATTCCGTCGGACGCGCTGGCGACAGACGCGCAGAAAGCAAAAGTACATTTCTTCAAGGGAATGGCTTTGGTAATGCTGGCAGAAAACTTTGCCGCTTTTCCGGTTGAAGAAGGCGGAGCGATGGTAAAAGCAGTCGACGCATTAAAAATTGCAGTTGAAGATCTGAAAACTTCATATCAGCTTGATCCCGGCGGAGAAAACGGAAATAACTGCAAGCTGGCTTTAGCCAGAGCATACAGACTAATGGGAGATAAGATCAACGCCGCAAACTCAGCCAACGAAGCGCTGGCTATGTCTCAGGATTACGTATACTTCGGGCAGTACGATACGCAGAATCTTATAAACGATATCTGGACATTTACAATAAACAGGACAGACGACGATTTCCAGCCGCTCCCTAGGCTTGATTTTCTGGATCCTAAATGCCCTTCGAAAGACGCACCTATTCCCGCGCTCAAATCGGAGGAAGCATATTTAATTCTTGCCGAAGCCGCAATTTCAAATTCCGATCTGAGCGAGGCAAAAAGACAGATGATAAACGCGATTGATCTTGCTGATAAACGAGACGCTGTAGTGTACACTGACGGTGATAAACGGAGAGGCAGGCCGGATGATAATTCGTTCAAATCGAAATCAGACGCAAATGCGCCTGCGGTCGGTGATCTTATTTATAAAAGGAACGGCAGTGCTGTTACGGTTCATCCGGTGTCTTACACCAGTTTAACCGCAGATTATATAAATTCACTTGCGTCAGTTGAAGATCATTACTATGCTTTGTACCTGCTTCGCCAGCATATCTTTTTTTCGGAAGGGAGAAGGATGAGCGATCTCGGAATTCGTTTACCTGTAATGCAGAGAGAGATAGACTCGAATCCTCATGTTAATTTCGGCGACTACGGCACAATAGTGATTATACCGGCATTTATACCTCAGGGTGCAGGAATGGACGAATTTACAATCGATGAAAATACCAAAGTAGTTACAATGTCATACGATATGAATCAGCTAGTTGCTAGAAATATAGGTTTAGTAGGACCTTTTGCAAAATAAATGATGCTTAAGTCTTATCATTGTCCGGCCGGTAAATGCAAGTAGGCCGGCCGGGCGTGAAAGTGATTGGGTGGTGGTAAACTTAAGCGACTCCATGCCCGATGATGCTTCTCTCTCCGTCATCGGGCATATTTATTTTAGGGAAAACCGCTCATAATACATATAACCATTTGCCAATTTCCTCCCTTAAGTCCTTCATTACTAGAAAATGCCGGCCGAAGATAATGATTGATACTTGGAAAATTTTCCAATATATTAACCTACGTAAACAAACGTATATCATGAAAATAAAAGGAGAATTGACAATGAGCAAAAAAACTTCACCAATACCAACCGAAACCGAGCTTGAAATACTCAATATTATGTGGAAATACGGGCCTTCGACGGTTAGGTTTGTAAATGACAAACGAAGCGAGAGGATGAAGGTCGGTTATACAACCACACTCAAACTGATGCAGATAATGACAGAAAAAAAGATGGTGAAAAGAGACGAGAAGTCAAGAACTCATATTTACCGTCCTGCTTTGAAAGAAGGTGAGACAAGACGCGTATTGGTTGACAAATTTCTTAAAAGCGTTTTCGGCGGATCGGCTGCTGAATTGGTGACGCAAACATTCAAACAGGGAAAATTTTCCGAGGAAGAGATCAAAACGCTGAAAAAGATTATTTACGCTAAAGCCAATGGGAAAAAATAAAATATCTTAATTAAAATATTATCTGCCGGCGGGGCACCGGAAAAGAGCTCCGCCGGTTAAATGTTTTTTTACTTATATAGTAAATAATTCGCTCTAAGTTTTTTAAAATGAGATAACGCCGGTTCCCATGAAGCGAATATTTCTTCCGGAGTTTTTCCCTGCTCCAGCATTTCTCTTACCTCAGGTGTGCCGCAAAGCCTGTCGAAGGTTTTATCTTTGAATTTGAATTTACCCGGATCGTCTTTTCTGATAGCCCAAAGCAAATACAAACCCGCCCTGACAGGTTCGAAAGTATTTCTATCGGTTACCTTAACGTACACGTCGCTGCACTTTTGATTATTATATTTCGGAGCATACGCGTTGTTAGGTCTCATAGTTGGGGTGAGATCGAGCGACTCGAATTTTACTCCCTTTAATTTAAGTTCATTTAGTTCTGCAGCAATTTTTTCTGCATTTAGCCAGGGGGCGCCTATATATTCGAAAGGTTTGTCGGTACCTCTTCCTTCGGAAACATTAGTTCCCTCGAAAATGCACGTCCCTGTATAAACGGTTGCCGTAGCCAGCGTGGGCATATTAGGAGAAGGTTTTATCCATTTCAGTCCTGTTTGATCGTACCACATATGCCTGTTCCAGCCGTCCATTTTCGCTACAATCAAGTTGCACTTCTTGCCGTTGTGAAGCCAGCCTTCGCCGTTATACATTTCAGCGAGTTCGCCCGTAGTCATACCGTAAGCAGTAGGAATCGGAGCATATGCAACAAACGATCTCATTGAATCTTCTGCAACGGGGCCGTCGACGTAAAATCCGCCGATCGGATCCGGCCGGTCGAGGACTATAAACGGGATTCCTTTTTCGGCAGCTGCTTCCATAGTAAATCCGAGAGTAGAAATGAATGTATAGAATCTTGCGCCAACATCCTGTATATCGAAAATCATTACGTCAATTCCTTTCATCATCTCGGGAGTAGGCTTATAAGTTTTACCGTAAAGTGAATATGCGGTTACTCCCGTTTTTTTATCAATCGAATTTCCCACAGGGCCTGTAGTATCCCCTCGAACTCCGTGTTCCGGACCGAAGAGTGCAACCAGGTGAACTTGTTTATTTTCGAAAAGCGCATCCGCAATATGCATCCCGTTTGATAAAATGCCTGTATGGTTAGTTACCAACCCGACGTTCTTCCCTTTAATAAGATGAAAATATTTGGTAAATAAAAGATCGGCGCCGGTTTTAACTTTGGGCGTCTGCCCTGCGTACAAAGTGAAAGCGGAAACTAAAACGATTAATAAAAAGTAAATAAATTTTTTCATAATGTACTCCGTTTATTTTTTTATCAGGAGAAGGCAGTTTCCTACTGCTCTTTCGCCTGTTTTGTCCGAAGGGTGATTTACAACATTACCTTTTACATACATTGTGGTAGAGCCGCCCCCGTCAAAGTTTATCCCCTGATAAACTCCTCTAGCAAGCATGAAATCGGCAAACTGAGTGAGAGACATTCCGGAGTTTGACTCACTTCTGCCGTCAACGGCAAAAAGGTAGATAGTGGTGCTGTCTTTTGAAAAGCCGATTCCGGTTCTAGGATGTTTAACTCTTGAAAAATTCGGGGAAGTGCCTTCTAGTGAATCGGATTCGGCGGCAACGCTTTTCCCGTTTACGATAAGTCTAGGGCATCCTCCAAGCAGAGTTCTAATCGCTCCTTCTTCCGGCCTTAACGATAATATTAATTTTAACTGTCCGTTCGGTTTTAGAAGAGCGGACAGACTATCGGCATACGCGTTGAAGCCGCAGAGCAGATATTCATTCTTACCGATAGACACAATTGATTTTTTCCCGTTATTATATTCAACTGAAGCGAACACTGTATCACCTGCTTGCCGTATACGGTTAAGATAATACTCTGTTCTTTTCCAATCCGCGGGTATCTTCGGCATATTGCCCTGAAAAACATTGTAGAGCGAAACTGAGTTGCTGTCGGGGTAAGAATTTATTTGATCGATTTTTAATTCTTTATCATTTGCAGTTAAGATTTTTCCGCTGAAAAGATATTTCCCGATCAAAGGCTTTCCGGATAAAGTAAAAGCAAACTGCGAGCGGAGTTTTCTATGCCTGCGCTGGCTGTAGAAATCCGGATTTACGGCTCTTTCAAACCTGCCGTTTATGATCATGTTGTTTTCATTTTCGCCGTTCTTCATGTTAAAGAAATCAGCATTGACGGCGGCAATTACATTTAAGCCTTCTTTTGACGCGCGGGCAGCCATTGATGAAGTGGTCTCCCGCGCTTTAAGTTTATCGCCTGCCTTTAAAGCCGTAAAAATGTAATTGCCTTTTTTTAGATTAACCTTGAGTTCATAAACATTCGTCGAATCAGCTATACTCCTTAACGCTGTAAATGTCACACCGGGTGCTATGGTTTCTTTTTTAATTGTAGAAATCTTCTGCGCGAAACTTATATCGGGGAATAACAAGAAAAGAAAAAATGCGAAGAGAGAGAAGATGATTAAATGTCTACAAAATATTGATGCATTAGGGACATGAAATTTCATATTAATTACTCCGCAGAAGTTAATGAATTCACCCGTTTGAAAATTACCGTTAAGAATTTAATCATTACGAATTTCTTTTGCAGCTTTAAACGCGGCGCTGTTCACCTCAATTCTTGTTTGTCCTACCGATGCTTTATCATCCGGGTAGACTCTGTTGGTTAAGAATACTACAAAAATATTGTTTACCGGATCACACCATACTGATGTTCCCGTATAACCTGTATGACCGAATGAACTTGGTGAGAAAAGGGAGCCGGCTGAAGTTCCTCCGAGTTCGTTTGTATCCCAGCCCAAGGCTCTTGAACCTGCGGAAGAGTCGCAGGTTAAGAATTCTTTTACAGTTGAATCTTTCAGATACCGGGTTCCGTTATAAGTCCCGAGATTTAATA
Source organism: Ignavibacteriaceae bacterium (assembly GCA_046703345.1). Classification (GTDB taxonomy): domain Bacteria; phylum Bacteroidota; class Ignavibacteria; order Ignavibacteriales; family Ignavibacteriaceae; genus FEN-1297. The sequence continues at coordinate 2,249 of JBJKTB010000097.1, read as the reverse complement.
GAAGCTGACAAATTTTTGCGAGATCCTCAGGAGCAGAAAACAGTCCGGCGTTTCCCGAGAGCCCGTCCAGTCCCCGTGCAAGAGGATCATGTACAACGCCCTGAAGTCCGGGCAGGGCGGGAAGGCATTCCTTTTTAAGCGAATCAACTGGATTAAACATAGTGCGGCTCATTTTAAGAGGCCCAGTAAAATTCTGTTCATAATATTTATACATCGGCATGTGTGTAACCGCCTCTATCACTTCCATTGCGCTTACCATATTCAAACAGCTGTAAACAGTTTTTGAGCCGGTAGGGTAAGAAGGATGAAGACCGAGTATCTTATCAAGTATTTCAGTTCTGGATTCTCCGGCTTTAGGTGTATAATAGGCTTTCAAACCGGAATTATGAAGCAGAAGATTTTTTATCTTTACCTCAGATTTCCCGTTTTCCCCGAAATCCGGGATGTAATGAGCGACGTCAGCATTTAGATCAATTTTACCATCATCAACAAGCTTCATCATGCACATTGTTGTAGCGAAGACTTTAGTAAGCGAGGCAAGATCGTACATGCTGTTATCGGTTACCGGCGCTGAATCCGGATCGTAGGTAAAATGTCCATAGCTCTTTAAATAAAGTATTTTATTGCCGGTTCCAATTATGATTGAGGCTCCGGGGAAGATTTTACTTCCTATAGAGCTATTAATAATTGAGTCAACCGGAGCAAACTGCTGGGCGCATAACACGGAAGCTGTCAGCAGATGAGCAGCAAGTATTTTCATTATGGTCATCTTATTCACCCTTTTTTAAGATAAGCATGCATCGGATTAGAGAAAAAAATATCCGAAATTCAGCAACATAGTAAAAACTACGTATCGTTAAGTAAAGAACAAGTATTAAGCGCGATCAGTTATATTTAACTAGTCGGCGGCATTCTCCACTTGAGCTGCTTTAAAAGGGAAGTTGAAGAAATAATGATCTTTGCCTTCCGAGATAATTTTATCTTTAGTAAGATAATACCTTTCCGTTGTATCTAAAGATTTTTCTGGGAAGAACGGAAGATAAAGCCCCTCGTCGTAATAAGTTTTTAGAAGTCTAATTTTTTTGTGGGATACCAGGTAGGCCATATCAATAAGTATTTTTCTGGTATTTTCCCCGTAATCTTTTCTTAAATAGAGTGTTCTCATTTTATACCGCCTTTTGAAACAAAAACCGAATTAAATATACAAATTAAGCGAAAATTCGATTTATAAGAAAATGGTCCGGCAGAAAATCTATGTTATCCCGGATTTATCTAACGTTAGAATTGATAGGCCACGTTTAAGCCTAAATTATTCCCTCCAATACTCGGCTGAATGCTCAGATGAGTGTTTTTTATTTCATTTAACGGCGATGAGGCGGAGGGTGAGATTATATTGCCGAACGAATAACCGATGAAAAAACCGAGCGGGAGATCACTATACCAGTGCATTCCCCGGCTGACTAATCCGAGGCCGATTAGTCCTAATAAGGTATAGCCCACCGGTTTAATCCACTTAACATTCGGATAATTATTGGCGATAACCGTAAGCGTTGCGGTAGCAGAAGCAAGATGGCCGGAAGGAAATGAGTAATATTTGGACTGATTTTTTTGATATTCTTTCAAGCTTGGGAAAAATTGAAAATCGCCCCAGGTGCGATCGGTTGCCGCAGGACTTTCCCTGCCAGTAATTCTCTTAAGCACTTGCACAAAAAGACCGGCGGACAAGACTGCCTCAACAATATTACTTGCGGTTTTCAGCGCTGTATTATCTCGGGCTATTAGTCCGTAAGAAGCGAATGCGCCCGATAACATAAAATCGAATCCTCCGTTTCCCATAAAAACTGTAGCATCAGCAGCGCTGTGATATAATCCATAGCGGTTATATAATGAATTGTCTGTCTTCCATCCGCGTGAATCAGCCAATGCAAGTGAACCTGACAATACAGCTATACCGATGTAAGCCGGGATTTTATCAACGCTAAGACTATTCTTGATGAAATTAAAATTATCTTTAGGAACATTTGTTATCATCTGATACCAGCTTGGAGCATCGTCTGTATTTTTAAAAGACAGTGAAGAAGTTGTTTTTTCAACAGTATGAGCGTGAGCAGATTTTTTTAGAGAGTTATTCTGATTTTTATCAGAGCCTGCATAGACGAAAGTCTGAATTAAAATCAGAGACACAATAGTGAACGGAAGTGTCTTCATTTTCTTAAATCCAATCAAAGATATTTTAACGTAAATTATTC
>JBJKTB010000096.1:0-2901 GCA_046703345.1 Ignavibacteriaceae bacterium | reverse complement strand
GTTTCATCTTTAAAGTTAGTTTCAATAACGCCGGCCTTCGTACCGCCGATTCCCTTAGCCCATGCAAGCGCTAAATTTTTTGTTTCTCCGCTAGGATCCTGATGCACAGCAATCAAGCAGGGAACGCCTGTTCCTTCAAGATAAGTTCTTCTTACAAGATGACCGGGGCTCTTGGGAGCTTTCATCATTACGTTAATATCAGCGGGGGGAATAATCTGTTTATAGTGTATGTTAAATCCGTGAGCGAATGCCAGCGTGTTTCCGGATTTTAAATGCGGAGCGATGTCTTTATCGTATACAGCTTTCTGGTTCTGATCAGGCAGAAGAATCATTACAACATCGGCCCACTCTGCAGCATCCGCAACAGTTTTTACGGTTAATCCCGCCGCTTCTGCCTTCGCCCATTTTTCGCTCTCTTTACGAAGACCTACGCAGACGTTGCATCCGCTTTCTTTCAGGTTCAGCGCATGTGCGTGACCCTGGCTGCCGAATCCTAAAACCGCTATTTTTTTATTGAGCAAATAATCCAGATTTGCATCACTTTCATAATAAACTTTCATTTTAATTTCCTTCTTTATTGAGTTAGTACAGGTTTATCGTGCTTTAACTGTTCGCCGCGCTTAATGGCAACAGTACCGGAACGCGCCATTTCTTTAATGCCGAACGGTTCGAGAACGTTCACAACGGCATCAACTTTATCCGGCGGACCGGTAATCTCGAGCATGATCGTTTTGTTGTTTATATCTACCACGTTTCCGCGGAAGATGTCGCATATGTCTATAATTTCCGAGCGGGTTCCCTTCTGATAATAAACGGTGATGAGAGCCAGTTCTCTTTCAACTCTGGTCTGCCCCGTAAGGTCTACCACTTTAATTGTATCGATGAGCCTGTTGAGTTGTTTTACAACCTGCTCCATGATTTTGTCGTCGCCTTCGGTTACTATCGTCATCCGGGAAACTTCCGGAGTTTCGGTTTCGCCTATCGAGATGCTGTGTATATTAAAACCTTTGCCGCTGAACATAGTGGCAACTCGGTTGAATGCGCCGAAACGGTTTTCTACCAGAACAGAAATAGTGTGTTTCATATATTAAACCATCTCCTTGGGATCTAGACGTTTGGTCATCATCTCTTTTATAGTTGCGCCGGAAGTAATTATGGGAAACACCATATCTTCCTTAACAACTTTAAATTCGATAAGAACCGGTCCGTCGTTAATTGAAAAAGCTTCGTCAAGAATTTCATCTACATTTTCCGGAGAAGAAGTGGAAAATGATTTAAGTCCGAAAGCTTCGCCTACTTTCACAAAATCGGGATTGCTCTTCGAAAGATCGGTAAAGCTGTACTTCTCGGCGTGGAATAACTCCTGCCACTGCCTAACCATTCCGAGAAAGCTGTTGTTAATGATGATGAACTTTATAGGAAGTTTATTATAAGCAGCAGTAATTAGCTCCTGAAGATTCATCTGAAATCCGCCGTCGCCGCTTATTGAAATAATCGGTCTGTCCTTTACTCCGAAAGCGGCACCTATCGATGCAGGTAAAGAAAAGCCCATTGTGCCGAGTCCTCCGCTTGTTAGATGCGATCGCGGATTAGCGAATTTATAATATTGCGCCACCCACATCTGATGCTGACCGACATCGCTTACAATTACTGCTTCGCCTTTTGTTTTCTCCGATATTTTTTCGATAATGTACTCCGATCTTAACTTACCGTCGTCTTTCTCATAATGCAGCGGGCATTCGTTCCTCCAGGCGTTTATCTGATCCCACCATTCTTTAATCGGAAGCGGCTCGTGCATTTCTGCGGCGAGTTCGGCAAGAACATGTTTAACGTCGCCTACAATTGGAAGATCTACGATTACGTTCTTATCAATGCAGGTCGGATCAATATCCACATGAATCTTATAAGCGTTGGTCGCGAACGCATCAACTTTGCCGGTAACTCTGTCATCAAACCTTGCTCCTAAAGATACCAGAACATCGCAGTTGTTAACGGCCTGGTTAGCCCAGTAAGTGCCGTGCATACCCAGCATTCCAAGGGATTGAGAGTCGGTACCGGGAAATGCGCCGAGGCCCTGCAGCGTCATTGTTACGGGAAGATTATTTTCTTTTGCGAAGAGTCTGAGTTCGCGGTAACCGTTCGCCATTATTACTCCGCCGCCAACATAAAGCAGAGGTCTTTTGGCGCTCTTAATTATTTCCGCCGCTTTTTTAATTTGATTTTGATGACCGAGGAAAGTCGGCTTGTAACCGCGCATTTCAATTTTTTCAGGATAATCGAATTCACACATCGAGTTTATTACATCTTTCGGAAGATCGACAAGAACAGGGCCCGGCCTGCCTGTTGAAGCGATGAAAAACGCTTTTCTTATTATAGTAGCTAGTTCATTTACGTCCCTTACGAGAAAATTGTGTTTAGTGATGGGGCGTGTAATTCCGACGATATCGGCTTCCTGGAAAGCATCGTTTCCAATAAGATGAGTAGCAACCTGTCCCGTAAAAACTACTATCGGAACCGAGTCCATATATGCATCGGCAATACCTGTAACGGTATTCGTAGCGCCGGGTCCGGAAGTTACCAGAACAACGCCGACTTTGCCGGTGGCTTTAGCATAGCCTTCCGCCATATGGGTTGCTCCCTGCTCATGCCTCACTAAAATATGCTGAAGAGAGTCCACATCATAAAGCTTCTCGTAAAGCTTCAGCACCGCGCCGCCGGGATAACCGAATACGTACTCAACCTTTTCTCTTTTTAAACATTCGAAAAATATTTCGGCTCCGGACATCGTGTTTTTGGAGGTTCTCATTTTCGATCCTTTCTCCATTGTATTTTTTCTTTGCTATTTATTGTTCTTACAGTATAAATAAAAGTCCAATACGGCGCGCTTAAAAAATGCGCTTT
>JBJKTB010000095.1:0-9130 GCA_046703345.1 Ignavibacteriaceae bacterium | reverse complement strand
TTTCCGAGCCGGAAACAAAAGGCACAGTTAAAATTAAGGTCGAAAAGAACGCTTCCAATTTAATTGAAGCCGCCGCTAACGGGGCATCAGACGGCTTAACTCTCGCATTGAACGTGGGCGCCATGCTTATAGCGTTTATCGCGCTTATAGCATTAATAAATTATGTGCTTCAAGGATTAGGCGACGTAACGGGCTGGAATACGTCTTTGAAATCGGCCTACGGGCAGACGCTCAATTTTCAATTACTAATCGGGTGGGTGCTGCAGTTTCTTGCATACGGAATAGGAGTGCCCTGGCATGATTCTCTTAATTTCGGAAGCTTAATCGGTACCAAGGTTGTACTGAACGAATTCGTTGCGTACCTTGAGCTTGGAAAGATGATTACATCAAAAGCACTGACGGATCCCAAAGCAATATTCATGGCCACCTATGCTTTATGCGGTTTCGCAAACTTCAGCTCTATTGCAATACAGATAGGCGGAATAGGACCTTTGGCGCCTGTGCGGAAGCCCGATCTGGCCAAGCTTGGAATAAGAGCGGTAATAGGCGGATCTCTTGCAACATTGATGACCGCAACGCTCGCTGGTATTTTATTTTAATAGATGACAGGTTCAACAACAGGTATAAACCCGAGAATTTCATCAGTATGATTGATCTTAATTTTAAATATAATGAGCTGATAAAAAGTATCGAGAAAATTAAACCGTTCGCGCCGGAGCTGTCGCTTATTCTCGGCAGCGGTTTGGGCGATTTCGTCAAGAGCGTGGAGGTTATTTCCTCGATAAAATCGAATTCGCTACCGGGTTATCCGCCTTCAACAATTCCAGGACACGAAGGGACGATAAATTTCTGCCGGTACTCCGGAAAGAATCTGCTCATTTTTCAAGGAAGAATTCATTTTTACGAAGGCTACCCGTTATCTGAATGCATGCTGCCGGCATTTATCTCATATAAACTCGGTAGTAAAAGAATGCTGATAACCAATGCGGCCGGAGGAATTAACAGAAACTTCGTGCCTGGAGATCTTATGCTTGCAACTTCTTTTAACGGAACCTCAATAAAAAAAGAACTCACGGAACTGATCGGCATCTCGTCTTTAAACGGCAAAAATAATTTCTATGATTTTCCCTCGGAATCATTCAACAGTCTCATAAGAAATGCAGCTTCCGAAGAAAAGATGTGTTTAAAAGAAGGTGTTTACTGGTATACCAAAGGACCAAGTTATGAAACTCCTGCGGAAATAAAAATGATGGGAAATTTCGGCGGAGATGCTATCGGTATGTCAACAGTTCATGAGGCCGTTTTTGCTGGTTACAACGGTATTCATACTTCCTCAATTTCCTGCATAACCAACTACGCGGCCGGCATCACCGATAAGAAACTTAACCATTTGGAAGTAACAGAAACGGCCAATTTGGTTAAAGATAAGTTCGAAAGACTTGTTAAAAGGATAATAGCTTTAATTTAGACAAGGAACTGTAGTTTTTTTGCCCCAAAACCGCATTTTTACTTCAATTGTCCCTAATTTTTAAAATCGGAGGACCTGTATTTTTATTGACTTTCTAGCCCTTAACAGGTAATTTTGATTTTTAATTTTTTTCACAATTCTAACAAAAGTAAAGCTCAATTATGAAAGAACTTAGATTCAGAATAATTCTAATAGTCGGCGCAGTTGCACTGTCCCTCTACCTTCTTTACCCCACCTATCTTAATTACAAGAACAATCAGACGATTGACAAAATAGTTGAGACAAAAAGGCAGGAGATTAAGGCAGCCGATCCGCAGATTTCGAACGATGCTCTGGACAACAGGCTAAGACTGGTTGAAGACAGCATAAAAGCAGCCGATCCCACCATAAACAAGGACAAACTGAAGAGTTTAAAGCTCGGTTTGGACCTTCAGGGCGGTATGCGAGTAGTTTTGGAAGTTAACACCGGCAAGCTTATCCAGAAACTGGCTAAGAATCCCGATGATAATTTCAACCAGGCTCTTGCCGCAGCAGAAAAAGAAGCTGCCCTCTCCAATCAGTCGGTTGTTGATCTTGTAGCCGAAAAGTTGAAGGCGAAAGGAATAAGACTCAGCCGTTACTTCGGCAACATAAGGGAGGACGACAGCCAGATAGTAAGCGATCTGAAAAAGGACGCAGAGGATGCTGTAACTAGAGCTATGGAAATTATCCGGAACAGAGTTGACCAGTACGGAGTTTCCGAGCCCACAATTCAGAGAGAAGGCAGCAGAAGAATTATTGTTGAATTACCCGGCGTTGCCAGAGAAGAAGAAGCCAAGCAGCTTCTTCAGGGTACGGCTTTACTCGAATTCAAGCTGGTTAAAGATCCCGAATTTACTTTGAATGTTATGAAGAAAATTGACGATGTACTGGCAGGCAGCTCGGTAACCGATTCCACCGGAAACGACACAACCGCTTCCGCAAAGACTTCGAAGAACGGAAAGGAAACCGCATCGGCCAAAGACTCTTCAAACGAAAAACTTTCCGCAGAGGAGTTTGCTAAAAAACATCCATTCTTCTCAGTTGCAATATTAAATCAAAGGTCTGGTACAGCTGATGCATTTGTTAGAGCTGACGACAGAGACAAGCTGAAATTGTGGCTGAATCGTCCCGATGTACAGAAAGTTATTCCCGACAACTGCCAGTTCGTTTTTTCGGCTAAGCCTGAAGGCTACGAAAACGGACAGGGCATCTACAGACTATACTGCGTTAATAAAACTCCGGAATTAACCGGCGGTGTTATTACAAACGCAACGGCCAACATCAGTCCGGAAACTTCTTCTCCGATAGTTAACATGCAGATGAACTCGGAGGGAGCGGCCGAATGGGCAAGGATCACCGGCGCGAACGTCGGCAAAAGAATAGCCATTATTCTTGACGGAGTTGTTTATTCGGCTCCTGTAGTTCGCGGTAAAATTCCGGGCGGCAGCTCGCAGATTGAAGGAATGGCCGATCTTAAAGAGGCTCAGCTTCTGGCAATAGTACTTAAGGCCGGTGCTCTTCCCGCACCTGTTGACATAATTGAAGAAAGGACTGTCGGACCGTCATTAGGACAGGATTCAATCAACGACGGATTCAATTCGACGTTAATCGGTTTCTTAGTAGTAAGCTTTTTCATGATAATCTATTATCAGAGAGCCGGTACAATTGCGGCGGCTTCTTTGGTATTCACGGTATTGTTCATCTTAGGATGTCTTGCCGGATTTAACGCAACACTTACCCTGCCCGGTATTGCGGGTATCATCTTAACTATCGGTATGGCCGTGGACGCGAACGTGCTGATATACGAGCGTATCAGGGAGGAACTTGAAACGGGCAAAACGATAAAGGCTTCGGTTGACAGCGGCTTCTCCAAAGCTTACTCAGCTATCATCGATTCCAATATCACAACCTTTATCACCGGTATTATTCTCTACCAGTTCGGTACCGGACCGGTACAAGGTTTTGCACACTTACCCTGATGATCGGATTGGCTGCAAGCTTGTTCAGTGCTCTTGTAATTGCAAGAGTTGTATTCGATTACATGGTACAAAAGGGAATTAAAATCACTGTTGGTTAATTAAACTCGCAAGAAGGAGCAGATTTTAAATGCGTTTATTTGAAAATATTCATATTGACTGGCTAGGTAAAAGAAAAATCTTTTATTTCATATCATCGGCCCTTTTCTTAATTGGGCTGTTAAACGTTATCTTTCGCGGATTACACTTCGGAATCGACTTTAAGGGCGGTACGGAAATCGTTCTTGAATTCCAGAAGGCTGTTAACGTAAGCTCGTTGCGAAACGACCTTACTAATATCGGACTCGGTAACGTTGAACTGAAAACTTTCGGCGGTGAAACCGGAGTGCTTGTAAGAACCGAACTACAGCAGCTGCCAAAAGCCCTCTTCCCAAATGTTATCAGCCAGATAAATAAAGATATAGAAAATATAACACCGGGAATTACATACAAGATAGTAGATACTACGGCAAACTCGGTTACCTATGCTTTCGCAAATCCCGATACTGCTACCAGCATGGTCTCAAAGCTCTTCCGGGCCGGATTTCAGACCGGTAAAGTATCGGAAGAACCTACAAACACTCAGATGGTTGTAAGAGTAGGTATTGCAGATTGGATAAAAGAGGTGCTTAAGACCAAAGTTGCCGGCAATTCTTTCAATGTTATTAAAGAAGACCACGTAGGACCGAAAGTAGGAAACGAGCTTAAGAGAGACGCTATTCTCGCTATATTCCTGTCGCTTTTAGGCATTCTTATTTATCTGGCATTCAGGTTCAAATTCATATTCGCTCTTGGAGCCGTGGTTGCATTGTTCCACGATGTTCTTATCACCATAGGTTTATACGCCGCCCTCTACGGAGTGATTCCCGGGCTTAACCTAGAAATTGACCTGACAGTTGTAGCCGCGTTCCTAACCCTTATAGGTTACTCGGTTAACGACACGGTTATCGTGTTCGATAGAGTGCGAGAGAACTTGAAAATACACAAAACTATGCCTCTGGAAGAACTAATTAACGCGTCCGTTAACAGAACGATGAGCCGAACGATCCTGACGGCAGGTACCGTGCTTCTGGCGGTTCTTGTACTGCTCATCTTCGGCGGCGAAGTATTAAGAGCGTTCTCATTCACACTCTTCTTCGGTACGATCACCGGTACTTACTCATCGATCTTCGTAGCGAGCGCGCTTGTTCTGGAATACGCAAACAGATTCCAGAAAAAAGTTACTTTCTAATTTTTATTCAAATTTTATTCTTCAAAGCCGGTTGTTCAGACCGGCTTTTTTTTTCTCCCCGCCTTAACGATAACTTAATATCTAATTACCACTGCCTTAACAATAGCTTAACACTAACGGCCTATATTTGTTTTCGTAATGCTGTGTTGTTTTACACAGGCAGAACATTTTTATTAACAACGAAAGGTTTTAATGCGAATAGCCCACTTGTCAGATCTTCACTTCACTACCTTCTTTAAAAAATCCAATTTAGGAAGTATCGATTATCTTTTATCCTACGCGCTTGATCAAAAAGCGGATCATATAATTATTACGGGAGATCTTACTGATAACGCCGACAGAAACGACTTCCTTACTCTCAGAAAATTATTTGATAAACACGGACTTCTCAACGCCGAAAAGCTTTCACTGGTAATAGGAAATCATGATATATTCGGAGGCGTGCAGACCGCGGAAGATATACTTAGTTTTCCTGAGCGCTGCCGCTCAGTTGATTATAAAAGAAGAGTCCGTGAATTCCACACTTATTTCCGCGAAACATTTGACGGATGCACTTACATTTCACCGGACAAAGTATTCCCTTATGCAAAATCTTTGAACGGAATATTATTGATAGGGATGAATTCCATCGCGCCCTACTCAGCCGCGAAAAATACTTTCGCCTCCAACGGTTCTATAGATCTTGAACAATTCGGTGAGACGATAAGTCTTCTAGAAAGATTTAACGAAAACTACCGTGCAAAATTAGTTATGATCCATCATCACTTTAACAAAATAACAGGCGGAGGGAATAATTCCCCTGCAAGCTTCTGGCAGCAAATAGAAAAACAAACGATGAAGCTCAGGAAGAAAAAAAGGCTGTTCGCGCTATTTAAACAATACGGGATAGATTTGGTGCTTCACGGCCACTATCACGAAACCGCGGAATACGAGCGCAAGGGCGTTAAGTTCCTAAACGCAGGCGGCAGCCTGAAAGCCCTTACCCCCAAAACACTCAGTATTAACTTCATCGACATAAAAAACTCCGGCATCAAAATAAACACACATTATCTGCCGGATAAAAACGTAGTTACAAACTCGGAAGCGGAAGTCTTACTAAGTGAAGCTGTTACTTCCGACGGTTTCACACAGAATGAGATATTCAGCAACTGAACACAGCGGCCCCAGCTCAATTGAGTTGAGAAAATCAATTCTTTTCAGTTAGAATTCTTCTTTACAAATTCACGCGGTTTTACATTTAATGAATGTGTTTCCGAGAGGCGGATCAAATTAATAGTAAGCGAACCTGGAGCGGTTTCGATTATGGTTTCGTTCTTCTCATTAATGCCCGCATGAACATTGTTTTCTCCGTATTTAATAAGTTCAAATGCGGAGGGAAGTTTGAAGAACCATCTTCCGCCCCTTACCTCTCCCTTTTTTTCGAAATCCACTTCAATTCGAACCGTATTATCTTCACATTTAATTTCCATGCTTATTATGCCTGAGAAGATATGAATTCGATTGATCCCGAACGAGCTGCCCTGATTGAACCATTCTTCCGGAACGCCTTGCAAAAACATTACATCTCTTTTTTCGGGATGATAGATGTTATATTCATAAACGAAAGCTTCGGTAAACGCCATCAGTAATTCGGCAGAAGCCCATCCGTGATGGCCGTCTCCCATAACTCCGCCGCCGGTTAACGGATTTATAGCTTCGGGAAAATTGGAAGTAGGTGAAATAAATTTGAGTGTATTTGTTATTATCTCCCAGAATTTTTTCCTTTCTCCCGCATACAAATATGCATGAGCAACGTGAAGCGTTAGATAGGCGTTCATTCCCGAATGAATGAACTGCTGAAAGAACATTCCCTTGACAAAATAAGAAGAGTAAAGAGTCTCGAGTGTTGCGGCAACAGACGGATCCTCAAATCCCATTATCTGAAGGGGATAGCTTACTGCGACAGAGCCTATCATGCCGCAGTCGTTTTTCCTATTTGGCGAAGCGGGAATTGTTTTTAATCCGAATTTCTTCTGCACTCCCGATAAGGCACGATCAAAATCTTTACGATAATTACTGAGAAGATTTTCGGAGTAATCTTTTTCTTTCTGGCGGTTAAGCAGATTACAAATGTTGATGAACGATTCTATTCCTGCGATCGACCAGAAACTATCCCAGAAATAATGATCGGCTAATCCGAGGTGTTCTGCGCTCATGCCGGGCGGTAAAAGTCCGTAATAAGGTTTATCTTTATATTCATCTCCTGTCAGTCTGTTTTTATCTATCCATATGATTCCCTTATAAAAGTTCTCGAATAGCTCTTCCAATATTTTTTTATTGTAGGAAAGCATAGCGTGCTGATATGCGCTCCAAACCGCCTGGCCGTTTGAATCCCACTCACCTTTCTGCGATCTGAAATAACCGGAATCAGACTGATATTCCGGGAAAGATTTTATAACAGGGCTAGTATAATTTGAGAATCCCCATTTATCCAACGCCCAGATCATATAAGCGGCATCCCTGAACCAAAACTGGTGATAAGTAAACGGTCCGGGCGTAATGTGCTTATCATCCGAAAAAAGGAGAAGTGATGAGACTGAAGATTTTATAACTGAATTAATTTTTTCGTCGGGAGTTTTGATCATGGCGCCGCGACTTAAGACATCATCCCAGAAGTTTAGCGCATCTTCTTCTTTTAATGAAGAGCTTTTTATACTGGGAGTATTAGTCAATTCAACATGTGATTCTATTTCGATAGAACAGTCCGCATCAATAGCACGGTCGAACGCAGCTGCGGCATTGGCCATACCTGTTTCGCAATGAACCGAATAATTATTAATTAAATCATTTATATTATTTGAAATATCGCCGTCAATATATGAAGCGCAGCTTACTATATCAGGATCAATATTAAATTTCAATTCATATTTATTCGATACATTAAAACCCTTCGCGGCTTTATTAAAAACTATATCGTGAGTTAAGCTTATGCCTTCTGGATTGAACGGCCTCAGAGCAAATACGAGCCTGCATTTTTTTACTTTTCCGGATTCGTTTAACATTTTGGCTTTATGAACGAGTGTGGAATCACCGACAAAAGTTTTTAGATTCAGTTTTACCTCTTGAAACACAAATGAGGTTTCAACTACCGGTACATCATCAATCAATTTTTGAGAAGCTTCCGATGATTTTGAAGGAAAGAAATTCCTGCCGTCAACAGATAGCCATACGTCAACTGACCAGCCGTTTCTGAAAGGCATTACCATTCCGCGCGGATCTACGACCGGTTCAATGGTACAGCCGGGTATGCCTACCGCAGTCCAGTTTCGATGCGTGACATTTATTGATAAGCCAATATGCGATCTCGGTATGAATGAACTGCTTCCGGGGTTATACTGCTCTTCAGCCCAGTAAGGAAACAGCCAGTTCATATTGCTCTGAAGCACTGTAAAGTTCAGCAGTCCTCTTGAGAGCTGCATAGAATTCAGCGGAACCAGCTCAGTCGGAAGAGTAGATTTATCAATACCGCTCATCTCGTTCGCGACTTTGAACATCTTTACGGCCTCCGGCGGAATTTTAAGCCGGCCGGCCATCCATTCAATAAAAATCTGCAAAAATTTCATCTTACATAATCCGTTTTAACAATTTACTGCTAAATATTGAAAGATGTGAAATTAGTTACAATACGAAATAATTATTTAACATTATATTAATCTTAGGTTAACAATTTATTAAAACGTCTTATTTAAGTTTCCCGTGGAAAATCTAACAAATAAATTGAACAGGAATTAAAATGAAAGCTGCGGTAATCTTCATTACAAGCCTATTAGTTTTAATGCTGGAATTTTTTTTTAACGAAAGACGAAACGCTTCCCGAAAGCCTAATGGTCAAAATTAGATCAAATCTAAAGAATAAGCATCAAGGGGAAAATCGGGTACATTCGCGCGGCGCACAAATACAGACGCCATTGAACTTTTTACCCTAATAATGCATCTAAAATATTGTAACGTTCAAACGCGGATAAAATCCAAAGGAGATGAAATGAATACACCGGTAACAGAAACTAGCAAAATGCGCATTGCATATTTTGCCGGCACTATGAGGCCGGGGCATGACGGTGTAACAAGAGTATTGTACAAATTGATTGAAGAACTGAACCTCAGGGGAATCGACAATATATTTTTCTCTCCCATTATTCCTAGCGAAGACGAGCAGCCTACCCCGATGTTTGAAGTTCCTTCATTTACTTTTCCGCTGTATAAAGATTATAAACTTGCCGTACCCGGTTTAAAACACTTTGAAAAAAAACTTCTTGAATATAAGCCTGATCTTCTTCATATAAACAGCCCTTGCTCCCTCGGTTACGCAGCCTTAAAATTCGAGATTAAACATAACATCCCGGTGGTTGCGACTTA
>JBJKTB010000094.1:0-4898 GCA_046703345.1 Ignavibacteriaceae bacterium | reverse complement strand
AGTCTATCTCGATCCGCGCTACAACCGCACCGAAATCGAGATCCTTCTTCGGCTCATCCACCACATCCTTGAAATATGCGATCCTCGCTTCTTCAAGGTAGGAAAGATACGTCGCGTTGTTAACATGCCGCATCGCGTCCAGGTCGGAAAATCTTACACTTATTTTAATTTTATGTTTGAAGAGATTTATATCGTATTTGTTTCCGGTTGTCATAATTTTATTTGAATAATTTAATCAGTATATCGCGCGCCTTATTAACATCTTCGCCGCTTACGTCAAGATGAGTAATTGCCCTGAGATATCCCGGCCTTCCCTCCGAAATAAGCAGGCCGTTCCGCGCGCATAATCCAATTGCTTCCTGCAGCGAATGTTTTAACGGCTTGAATATAATTATGTTCGTCTGTACGCAATCCATATCTATTTCAAATGCGCTAAGCTCATTTATTGTCTCGGCCAGAGCTCTGGCGTGCTTATGGTCTTCTGCCAGTCTTTCAATATTATTCTGAAGCGCATAAAGACCGCCGGCGGCAAGTATTCCCGCCTGCCTTGTTCCTCCGCCCCAAGCCTTTCTTACACGGAACGCCTCGGTTATGAATTCTTTTTTTCCTGCTATTATTGAACCGACCGGAGCTCCCAGCCCTTTCGATAGACAGCATGAAACGGTGTCGAAGTGAGAAGCGTACTCTTTTACCGGTATTCCCGATGCCACCGACGCGTTCCAGAGTCTCGCTCCGTCAAGATGAAGGTAAAGGTTTTTCTTTCTTGCCAGCTTTTCAACTTCTATTATGTTCTCAATGGGATGAATGGTTCCGCCGGCGCGGTTGTGCGTGTTTTCGAGTGCGATAACTTTTGTTCTAGGCATATAGTACGCCTCTAAAGGACGAATGTTAGGCTCTATCTGCTCCGGTGTGATAACGCCGTTCTTCCCCGGAATCGGCATAAGCTGAAGTCCGCTTAATACTGCGGGCGAGCCTGATTCATACTGAAATATATGCGCGTCCTTCTCGCATATAACTTCGTCTGCCGGACTAGTTAATACGTTCAGACAAAGCTGGTTTCCCATAACGCCGCTGGATACAAACAAAGCGGCTTCCTTTCCTAGAAGCTCGGCCGCGTACTCCTGAAGTTTGTTTACAGTCGGATCTTCCTGAAATACGTCGTCGCCTACTTCGGCTTCGTATATGGCTTTGCGCATTTCTTCAGATGGCCTGGTTACCGTGTCGCTTCTCAGATCAATTTTTTTATTCATAGCAATAGGTCTTTATTTTTGATGAAATTTGTACTCAATAATTTAAGTCGGTCTAAAATATATTTTTCTTTGAAAAAAATTTTTAATCCCGTCACAAATTGAATTTATCTTTAATTCTTTTAAGCAGAAATATTCCAAACACCCAAAGTGAAAACATAGAAGCAAACACAGGAACAATCAGCGGATAACGTGTAAAAAAAGTTTCGCCGCTTTCTATCGGAACGCTGCCTACTATGATTGTACTCGTAAACAGTTTTGATTCGGTTACTGTTCTGCCGAGCGGATCGATTATGCAGCTTATTCCGCCGTTCGCCGCCCTTACTACGGCTCTTCTGTTTTCAATTGCCCTGAGTACCGAAATTTCTTTGTGCTGATACGGCCCGCTCGACCTGCCGTACCAGCTGTCGTTTGTAACAACGGTTATTATCTGCGCTCCGCGCTGAACAAAATCGGCAACGAAATATGGAAAGACCGATTCGAAACAGACAAGTCCGTCTATTGAAATCGAATCATGATTTGTTCTGTAAGCAGGATTCTTTCCCTGCAGAGGATAAGGGAAAGTAAAATTTGTTGTATCCCTGCCCACGTTCCATCCGCTTATACCTACTCCCCATTTAATGAGATCGCCGAGAAAAGGAAAGGTATCAACAAATGGAACACGCTCTCCGAAAGGCACCAGCTTCATCTTGCCGTATCGCTGGAGCCTCGATGTATAAGGAGAAAATAAAAGTATGCCGTTATAGGTTGTGTAGTAATATCCGTTTAATTTACTGTACTTGGCGTCAGGCGGAATTTTATCTCCTTTAAAGTAAAATCGCGCGTCGGGCATGCCTGTAAGTAGAAAAACGTCATTACGTCTTACAAAACTGTAAATGGAATCGACTATACTGTTGTAGGAACCGTCGGTCAGAAAGACAGGCAATGCCGTCTCGGGCCAGACTATAAGCTTCGCCCCTTTGTCAACTGCTTCTTTTGACAATCTCATGTAAATTCCGGTAAGACCATCGAGATTGTTCACATCCCATTTATCCCAAGGATCTAGATTGGGCTGAATAAGTCCTACCTTGATAGTTTTTGTGTTGATCTTATAAGTCTCAAGCTTATAAATTCCGTACCCCGTAACTAATAAAATAATTGCCAGCGCCGCCGATAGGTTTATTACAAAGAGCCTTTTAGACTTTATGTAGCTTTCTAAAGCCCGGTATAAGAAAACATTGATATAAACTATAATCAGCGAAACTCCCACCGCGCCTACAATATCGGCTGCCTGTATGAAAGGAATAAATGTAGCCATTCCGTTGCCTAGTGTTAGCCAGGGAAAGCTCAAATCGGTAAGCATGTACATATACTCGTATGTTATCCAGAAGATCGGGAATAGGAAGATTACGCTTTTTGTTTTAAATACTCTTCTTGCAAGATATAAAAGTGTCGACGGTATTAGAAACAATATTGGATTAAAGAAAAGCAGCACCCCTCCCGATATCATCAGGAAAGGATCGGCCTCCTTTTGCCAGCTCCCTACCCAGTACAAAGTAATTACACTGAAAACAAAAAAAGTAAGATAAGTGGCGCGGCTAATCTCCGCCAGGGTTTCTTTCTTCTGAATAACAAAAAAGTAAGGTATCAGTCCGAAGAATAGCAGAAGAGAAAACGGAAACGGGAACGGAGGAAAAGAAATGCCCAGCATCAGCCCGCTCAAAACAAGCAGAAGCCTGTCATTGCGTCTGATGCGTTTATCGTATTCTGAAAGATGAGTTTTATTCCTCCGAAACTGGAATTTCACTTATTAGCCCGTTTCCTTTTTTTTACGAGGTATCGAAATATAAAGAATATAGCTGTTATCAGAGTAACTGCAAGCACAATGTTGCTGTATGTGGATAAATACTTGTCAACTACGTGCACCTTTTTACCGAACTCTATTCCCAGATAAATTATAATTGCGTTCCAGGCCAGCGCGCTTATGCCTGCCAGCAGAGTTGTTTTATTCACTTTAAGTTCGCTTAGCCTCGCGAAGAAAGAAATTACCGATCTTGTTCCCGGCAGAAATCTGTTTAAAAGGATTATAAAATAGCCGTACTTCATGAACCACTTTTCGGCTTTATCTAGAGCATCTATAGAAATAAATTTAATCTTCCCGGCCCTGACTATCTTCTTATCCATCTGCGATCCGATAAAGAAGAGTGTCATAAATCCTAATACGCTGCCTATAGTGGTTAGTACTAATGTCGGCACAAAATGGAGCGAATGCGTAGCGATGAGGGAACCCCCTATCAATACCACCAGATCGCTGGGCGAGGGAGGAAACACGTTTTCTATGTATGCAAATAAAAACAGCGCAACGTAAATCCAGAACGGACTTAGGGCGGAGATGAAGTCTAGAATATTTTCGATCATGTTAGATTTTTTTTTGTAATAAAACCGCGGCGAAGGCTGCTGCCCCGTCTCCCCTTCCTACGAATCCGAGTTTTTCGGTTGTAGTGGCTTTGATTGATATTTTGTCGGCTTCGGTATCGAGAAGTGAAGCGACATTATTCCTCATCCTTTCAATAAATGGTGCCAGCTTCGGCTTCTCAAGCGCGACAACCGCGTCAAGGTTTCCCAGTATGTAGCCGCGCTGCAATATTAATTCGTAAACTTTTTTAAGAAGGACTTTACTGTCGGCTCCTTTATATTTTTCATCGGTATCTGGGAAATGTTTTCCTATATCTCCTAGTGCAAGCGCTCCCAGAAGTGCGTCGCTTATCGCATGCAGCAGAACATCGGCGTCTGAATGGCCGAGCAGTCCCTTCTCAAACGGAATTTCCTCTCCGCCTATTATTAATTTCCGGTTATCGGCAAAGGCATGAACGTCAAAACCGTTTCCTATTCTAAATTGCTCGTTCAAAATCTTACTCCGAAATCTTTGAATTCATTCTTGTATTCACCCCATTCAATAACGCATTTCCTAACGTCGGCATGAGAAGAACCGACTTTTAACTGCTTGTACAATTCTTCTATTAATGCCTTTTCCCCTTCGGCAACAGTTAGCACTTCGCCGGAATAAAGATTTTGAGTGAATCCTTTTAAACCGAGCTTAACCGCGTTCCTCACTACAAAATATCTGAACCCGACGCCCTGAACCAAACCCGCAGCTACGATCTCGGCTCTTTTAAGATCATCCGCCATTTTTGTTTAACTTTAGTTTGTCGAATACTTCGGTGACTATCAATCCGGTAAATATAAGCATACCTCCTATAAAGCTAAAGTGAGATATTTTTTCGTTCAGAATAAAATAGGCCAGCACGGCCGAGAAGATCGGCTCAAAAGAAAATATGATGCCGGCCTTCGTAGGGGTAACCAGTTTCTGATACTTTGTCTGAAGCGTTGTTGTAATTACAGTAGCTAAAATAGAAGTGTAAAGCAGAGCAAAAAGCACGTTCGAGTTGAATGTGAAGCTTACGGCTTCTAGGCCGCCGGCGGCTAAAAGAGGAGTTAAAAGAAAACCGCTGGCGCCTGTAAAAGAAACCTGCATAAATACAAGCGGTTTGTAATCGTACTTTTTGCTCGTTATGTCCAGGTATACAAGATACATAGCAAAGAACACCGCGCAGAGAAGAGTAAAGAAATCGCCGATATTGAAGCCCGCGCCGATCTCGTGGAATATATCAA
>JBJKTB010000093.1:0-2802 GCA_046703345.1 Ignavibacteriaceae bacterium | reverse complement strand
ACCGGACAGTCTGCTGATGGTATCTATGTTAAGTCCGTTCCCGGCTACCACCTCAGTTACCCGGGAAATCTGCTCTGCCGTAATTTTGCGAGCGAGCAGAGTAAGAATATACCGCGGTTTGCCCTGGCTTTTAACCCAGCTAGCGTAAGTTTCTTCAGCGACGGGCATGAAGTTCATATTTACGTCAAGCTCATAAGCCCGGTAAAGAATATCTTTTATTACGGGAGACGAATCTGATTCCCATGGAACTTCGGCTAAAAGTCCGAGCGATAAATTTTCATGAATAACAGCTTGTCCTATATCTAAAATATTAACTCCGTATTTGCTTAATATTCCGGTTATCGAGGAAGTTAAGCCCGGTTTATCTTTTCCCGAAATATTTATAAGCAGAATGTCGTTTTTCATTGATTCCTTTATTATGAATTTAGTTTCTTTACAACTTCATTAATAAGCTCGGCAGTAATTCCCCATATCACTTCTCCGTCGGCTTTATAGACAAGGATCCTATGCCTGCGGCCTTTCCAGGGACGCGAGTACTTGTCGGGAAGATTCAACTCTTTTACAGGAAGAGTATCAATTACCTTACCGTTCATATCAAAGTCGGTAGGATGAATTTCTAATCGGACATGATAGACATCCGGCTTGTTATCAGTAAAAAAAGAAACAGGCCGGAGGAATATTTTCTGAACTTCTTCCTTATCGAATTTAACATCATCCAGGCGATCTATATTAATTTCGCCAAGGAATGGATCAACCGAAACGCCCATGGGACCTATAAACGTATCAAGAGCGCCGATGACTGAGATATCTTCGGCTGAAACACCGAGTTCTTCGATAGTCTCTCTCAAAGCAGTGTCTTTAAATGAAGAATCAGCTGCCGGATCAAACTCACCTCCGGGAAAGCAGATTTCTCCGCCCTGCCTTATATGGGCAGCCCTTTTTTCGAAAAGAAAATTATATACGCCGTTATGCCACACCAGAGGTATAAGCACTGCCGAATTAAAATATTCTTCTTTTCTCATAATTCCCGGTGAAGCCGGAAGTTTTTCTTTTAGGTTTGCGAGGTCTTTCTTATCCATAGAAGCATGAATTTTATTAATTTAAGGATATAAATTTAGCAACTTAATGCTATATAGTTCTTATCGCAGATCAAATCCGTTAAGCTTAATTTATCTTAAGGGAAAATAGGGAGCGGGAAAATAGATAATGCTCCCGCGAAAGGGATTACCAATCACCAATAATTTTCCGGAGAATCAACATGACAAAACAGAAGAAAATAATCGAATTAACTCCACAAGAGTTTGTTCAGTTTCTGAAAGAACAGAGGATAAGGCGTTTTTATTTAATCTACGATTCAAAAAAGAAGAAGATGACTGCATCGCACAAAGTACTGCAGCCGCTAGCCGATTTTGTGGGGAAGGACGAAAGGGACTTCAATTTTCACGAAGGGATGTTTTTCCAGATAACAAGCGGGTACGATACACTTCAAGGTGCATTTGTGCACAGGACCAACAGGGGGCAGGCGGCCGGAGGAGTAAGGTACTGGA
The DNA here is from genome assembly GCA_046703345.1 of Ignavibacteriaceae bacterium. GTDB lineage: Bacteria > Bacteroidota > Ignavibacteria > Ignavibacteriales > Ignavibacteriaceae > FEN-1297. The sequence goes on along the minus strand of JBJKTB010000093.1, from coordinate 1,255 downwards.
GTTACGATAGTATGGAGGATTATATCCGCGACGGGCTTCGATTATCCAAAGGTATGACTCACAAGAACGCGCTTGCCGCCCTATGGTGGGGCGGCGGAAAGGGAGTGATGGCGCATAATCCGTCGGTTGATAAACTAGATCCGGTTATACGCGCAAAGATCTATCAGGAATACGGCGAGCTTATGACTTCGATACGGGGATGCTATGTTACAGCTGAGGATGTGGGCACAAACGTTACTGACATGGCGAATATTTTTTCAAAGACCAGATTTACCACATGTATTCCGCACGAACTCGGGGGAAGCGGCAATCCTTCAGTGCCAACGGCGCGTGGAGTTATCGCGGGAATGAAAGCCGCATTAAAATTTCTGGGCAAGGGTGAACTAAAAGGTAAGACAATAGCAGTACAAGGAATGGGCAATGTAGGCGGTCCTCTGATTAAGTTCCTTTTCGAGGAGAAAGTAAAAAAAGTGATCGCATGCGATATATCCGAATTGATAGTTGAAAAAGTTAAAAAGGAAAACAAAGGAAAAAATCTCGAGGCACGAACCGCTGAAAAAGGAGACAGGTCAATCTTCGGAACTGATTGCGATATAATAGCTCCCTGCGCAACAGGCGCAGTATTAACGCCGCAGACCATATCATTGATTAAAGCTAAAATTGTATGCGGAGCGGCGAACAATCAGCTTGAGGATCCGGTGAGAGACGACAAACTAATTGCCAGGAAAGGAATAATCTACATCCCCGATTTTTTAACAAACCGCATGGGAATAGTAAACTGCGCAAACGAGCAGTACGGTTATGTAAACGAAGATCCTTTTATCGAGATGCATCTTGAAAAAGACTGGAAGCACTCGGTTTACCGCACAGCGCTTACGGTTCTTAAAGAATCAAAGAAGTCAGGCCATCCTACCGGCAAAGTTGCATTACGCCTTGCCGATAAGCTTTCAAAAGAAAACCATCCTATATTCGGGCATAGAGGAGAGCAAATAATTAAGTCGCTTGCCGCCGATAACTGGCACAAGCTTCCCAAATAATTTAATTCTTGAAAACGCGAAGTGAAATCTGCAAGAGCTAAAAGCAAGAAAAAGGAAGTGAGTATCGGAGTAATATCCGATACTCACGGCCTGCTTCGTCCCGAAGCATTGAGAATGCTTTCGGGATCGGACATGATAATTCACGCCGGTGATATCGGCGGCGAGTTTATACTGGATGAATTAAAAGAAATCGCGCCGGTTACCGCAGTAAGAGGAAA
>JBJKTB010000092.1:0-9186 GCA_046703345.1 Ignavibacteriaceae bacterium | reverse complement strand
CCCTTTGCTTGATAAAAGCACTAGTCCCGACAGCACTATAACCACCCCGATCAAATTGCCTCTGCTCGGTTTCTTTTTCTCGAAAAGAAGCTGGAACAGCGGCGTGAAAAGCACGAACGTTCCCGTTATAAATCCGGATTTTGTGGCGGTAGTATATTTCAGTCCGATTGTCTGCGTTGCGAAGCCCATGAAATACATTGCGCCAAGTATAAGCCCACCGATAATTGCGTCTTTCTTAGTTTTCCTTATTACCCCAAAGAGAAAAGGAAACAGCATGAGCGTTGCCAGCGTAAAACGGAATGCAACAAAGAGCATCGGCGAAATATCGTGAAGTGCCGATTTGATTATTACGAATGTGGCCCCCCAAACAACAGTGTTGAAGTGCAGTATTCCTTCGCCTTGAAATTTCTTCATCAGTTAAAGTATAGATTTTTGATTATTGACTGAAGTTAGAAGCAAGTCTTTCTTCATGTTGCATTAAGTAAAATATATATTTCATGGAAATCAGGATTCCGCTATTCCAATCTTCCATCATTCCGTCGAGAATAATATTTTTATACAAATACTATTACTGTTCACTCCTTCTCTTTAGTGTATCCGAAAGCCTTCAGCATTTTCTCATCAGATCGCCATTTGTTTCTAACTTTTACTCTGAGTTCCAGAAAAACTTCTCGCCCTAAAAATTCCTCTACGGCTTCGCGCGCTGTAAGTCCGAGCTTCTTAATGGCGGCGCCCTGCTTTCCTATTAAGATTCCTTTCTGGCTGTCTTTCTCAACTACTACTTCCGCCTGGATAAAATCTTTGCCTTCTTCACGCTCCTTGAAATCGGCTACAAGTACTTCGCAGCTGTATGGGATCTCCTCCTTAAATTGCTCGAGTATTTTCTCCCTGATGATTTCCGAAACGAAAAATCTCTCGTTGGCGTCGGCAACTATATCGTCGGGATAGAACTTCGGGCCTTCAGGCAGATATTTAAGTATTGACGCGATTATACTTTCAACGTTGAATCGAAGCGTTGCCGATACCGGAATTACTTCGTTAAAATTATTCTGAGTTTGAAATTTGACGATGAGGTCTTTTACCTGCTCCTGCGAAACCCTGTCCACTTTATTTAAAATGAGCAGTTTAGGCTTTTTTGTTTTCTGCAGAATCCCGCTCACCGTTTCGTCCTTAAATGTTTCGCTGCCGTCTTTGTCTTCGCTGACATCAAGAAGTATTAATATTATGTCGGCATCCTTTACGGAATCATCCACCTGCTCCATCATTTTTTCCTGAAGAAGATAAGCCGGCTTTAAGATGCCCGGAGTATCGAGAAAAATTATCTGATAATCTTCCTCTGTTAGTATTCCTAGAATCTTCTTTCTGGTTGTCTGAGGCTTGCTTGTCGTTATCGACAGCTTCTGTCCAAGCAGCGCGTTAAGCAGCGTCGACTTTCCCGAATTAGGACGCCCTAGAATTGCCGCGTATCCTGCTTTCGAATTTGCCATTTACGTTCCTTTTATATTAATCAATCAAGTCGGGCCGTTTACCGGACTTTTAATAAATCATTTCTTAAAAAACAACACGTAAATATACTAATGATAAACGAATTATAGGCCTGCGCGGCAGGATCAGATTTAAAATAAAAAACGGTTATAAAAATAACCGTTCGCTTAACTGTAAAGCTCTGTATTAAATTCTTGGTCCCGGCATTACCTCATTTTTGTAAGATGCCTTCTCGACTGCCGCAGGTTTTCGTAGAAGAAATAACCGGAAATCAGCAGTGCGAGCGAGAAAATTGAGCCGATTATTGAAATATTCTTTGCGGTAAATATATTCGCTATCACTCCGAGCTTATTCAGCAGCAGACTTATGTAATTCTGAAAGCTCTGTTCAGCCGCGCTCTGGCCTACGCTGCTGCCTATCGCGAAAATAAGATACCCCAGTATTCCGACCGCGCATATCATAAATATAGACGATATTGAAAATATGAAATAGCGGTCTTTCCTGCTTACTTTAAATGTCTTTCCGATCTTCATCATCAGTGCGGAAGTAAAGTTATCCGGAACACGGTATTCTTCTATCTTTTTTAATTCTGAGTGTACCGCCCGCAGCGCCGTAAGACGGCGGCGGTCTTCTTCCGACGACTTCAGCTGCTCTTTAACTTCACCCAGCTCGCCGGCTTCAAGCTCCCCGTCTATATATTTGTTTAATAACTCGTCGCTTAATGTTTTCATAACAGTTCCTCTTCGTAATTATGTTTCAGCAGCAGATCCCTCAACAAGTTTCTTGATCTGTACAGCATTACTTTTACATTGTTTACCGACGTCTCCATTACCTCGGATATCTCTTCGCAAGTCATACCGTCAAGATAAAACATATTAATAACAGATGCATAACCGGCCGGAAGCTTGGCGACAACCTCCCGCACAAAGTTAGATACATCTTTTTTTTCAGCAATCCTGAAATCCGATTCGCTGCGCAGAGAAAGGTGATCTTCAAGTGAGGACATCTCGTTCTCAATTTTTCTCTTCTTTGGCGAAAGCCGCGTCAGCGCCGTGTTGTATACTATCCTGTAAAACCACGTTGAGAACTTCGATTCCTCCCTGAAATTTCCTATCGCGTTAAATGCTTTCAAAAAACAATCCTGAAGAACCTCCTCTGCTTCCATCTGGTTCTTAAGCATCCTGCTTAACAGGGAAAACGCCCGGTTCTTGTATCTGTCTACCAGAATCGCATAATCGGCGTGGTTCCCTTTCTTTATGGAATCTATTATCTCAATGTCAGTGAGGTTTTTCATTTTTATTATTATGACTCCCCGTAAGCGAAAAAGGTTACTGAACAAAGAGGAAATTTAATCGAACGGACTGAAATTCTTTCCTGCCTAAAATATGCAGATAAGGCTATAAAATCAATCTGCCCTCGCGCTGTAACCTTTTAGTTAGCATTTTGGTCATAAGATTATAGGAGATTGGAGAGCAGCCGGAAAGAGAAAAAATACTTTTCGTGTAACCTGTTTTAATTACTCATAGTCTTAACGGGTAGATAAATTCCGAAAGGAGAACAAAATGGCAGTAGGCATAATCGCGGTTTTCATACCGATAATCATTGTTCTTGTTTTAGGTTTAATGTATGTAACCTATTACTATTTCCGGTTTCGCGAAAGACAAATGCTTATAGAAAAGGGGCTCGACGCCCAGTCAATAAAAGAATTCTTCGAGAACAAGAAGAAACACAATCCCTTTATTTTAATGAAGATAGGCATTATCTCAATCGCGTTCGGCATCGGACTTGGAGTGGGAATGTCCCTGCAGGAAAGCTATGATAAAGATTTCTGGATTCCGCTGATGCTGTTTGTAATGACGGGAATCGGATTTGTAGTAGCTAACCTTACGGCAAATAAACTGGAATCTAAAACTATCGAATAATATGAAGGCCGGCAGTACCGGCCTTCTTTATTTTATTCCTCATTTTCAAGCCATCTTTCAACATCTATTGCCGCCATACAGCCCGAGCCAGCCGCAGTAACAGCCTGCCTGTAGGTTTTATCGGCAACATCGCCTGCGGCAAATACACCGGGTACGTTAGTGTATGTGGAGCCCGGCTTAACTTTAAGATAACCCGTCTCGTCCATATCCAAAACGCCCTTAAATAAATCTGTATTCGGCTTGTGGCCTATTGCGATGAACAATCCGTCGGCATCAACTTTCACTTCTGAGTGATCTTTGGTGTCCTCCAGCAGCACGCCGGTCATAGTCTTCCTTCCGTTTTCCTCTTTACCTAAAACTTCCTTAACAACTTTGCTCGTCAGGAATTTTATCTTCGGATTTTTCTTTACTCTATCAGACATAATTTTGGATGCGCGGAACTCGTCTCTACGATGAATCACAGTTACTTCCGACGCGTACTTTGTAAGGAAATTCGCTTCCTCCATAGCTGTATCTCCGCCGCCTACAACCAGAACTTTCTGATCTTTGAAGAAAAATCCGTCGCACGTTGCGCAGGCAGAAACTCCGTAACCCATAAATTTCGTCTCGCTGTCAAGGTTCAGCAGCCTCGCCGATGCGCCCGTGGCAACAATAACCGCGTCTGCGGTGTGTACCTCATCGTATGATTTAAGAACAAACGGGCTTTTTGAAAAATCTACTTCGGTTATTTCCTTGTATAAAGAAACTGCGCCGAAACGCTGCGCCTGCTTCCGCATTATGTCCATAAGCTCTGGCCCCATTATACCGTTTTCAAATCCGGGATAATTTTCTACTTCAGTGGTAATTGTCAGCTGCCCGCCCGGCTGCATTCCCTCGAACATAACTGGATTTAAGTTTGCCCTGCCTGTATAAAGCGCCGCAGTAAACCCGGCCGGCCCCGAACCGATTATTACAACTTTATGATGATTCTCTGAAGACATATTTTCTCCTTTTTCAGGTATGTATTGTATGAATGAAAAACCTTACAAAAATAATTCTCTTGATACGCCCTTACAAATTTATCTTAACACCGACTTATCCTTCATTAAGCGCCTGCATAAGTTGCGCTCTGTATAATAGTCTGTTTTTTCGTTTATTAAGGTTGCATATTTATTTCAATTTGATTCACCTGCCGCCCTAAGGATTCAAAATTTAACTCTCTTCCCGCCTTGTAATCATTTTCCATTGCGATGATGAATTTTATCTGTCCCATCTTTCTTCATAATATTACGGATGTTGCGCAATATGTTTATTTCTCTTGAAGTGATGTCAAAATGGAGTAGCGGATTGTTGATTCTTATGCATCATTCCAGTACTCCGGTTTTCCAAAATTCCTTATTGCGGATCAACAAAATCTTTTTGCGTAACTTCTGAAATTATTTTCTCCCGAGAAGAAATTCTGCGTTACGCCTCAAACCTTTAAGCTTTGCCCGTTTAATCGGACTTCTTTCGAACCGCAGCTTAAATTCGTTCGCTCCCATATTCAGAATTTCATCGAGATTTAATTCACCGTTTCCGTCCTCGGAAAAGAATTTATCCTCATGCGTTATGGCTGCGAATTTTATGTTCCAGGGACATACGTCCTGGCAGATGTCACAGCCGAAAATCCAGTCCTCAAACCTGCCTTTAAATTCAGACGCAATCTCACCTTTGTTTTCTATGGTTAGATAGGAAATGCATTTGTTTGAGTCAACTGCGTATTCCTCAGCTATTGCGCCGGTAGGACAAGCGTCTATACATGCGGTGCAAGTGCCGCAGAAATCTTCCAATTGCGCCGAGTATTCAAACTCCGCGTTTGTTATTACTGTAGAAAGAAAAATCCAGCTTCCGATTTCTTTGTTTATTACGTTTGTGTTCTTTCCGAGCCAGCCGATTCCCGCTTTTACCGCCCACACTTTATCCATCACGGGACCGGTATCGACATATGAAACAGATTCAAACGAAGGGTCTATCTGTTTTAATTCCTCCTCAAACCTAGCGAGTTTTTCCCAGATTATAAGATGATAATCGGTGCCCCATGCGTATCTTGAAACTTTGCCTTTCCCGCTGTCGTACGAATAATTCTCTTTTGTATAATAATTTAAACCCAGAGAGATAACACTTTTTGCTGAAGGAAGAATGTTCCTTACATCCAGCCTTTTTTCGCGGTTCCTTTCCATGTAGCTCATACCGGCCTGATAACCGCGCCCCAGCCATTCATCAAGCTTACTGACTTCCTCTGTTAACATACCGGCTTCGGCGAATCCGACTATATCAAAACCGCATTCCTTTGCTTTTGTCCTTACCGTATCGTTTGTGATCTTCATAACCGTTGAAACCTGCCGCGTATAGTTTTATTTCTGCGTTCAATTAAATGTTACCAGTTGAATCTCTTAGCCGAAGCTTTAACAAATACCCAGTCTTCTAAAATCTTTACAGGATATGTTTCCAGCCCCGCTGCTTTCGAGGGCATTCTGCCGGTTCTAAGATCGAACATCCAGCCGTGTACCGGACAGACTACACATCCTTTGTCAATAAACCCGTCGTATATTAGGGCCGAATGCTGATGGGGACAGATGTTGCTGACTGCGAATACTTCTCCCTCAACTTTAAATATCGCCACATCTGCGTCGTTTATGTTAAAACGTTTTCCTTCCCTTTCTTTCAAATCAGCGATACGGCAGACTTTAAAGAATCCTTCGGGATCTATCAAATCAGAACGAAGTGAATCTGCCATCGGCCCTGTATCCTTTCGCGGTATTAGCTACGGTCGCGTGTGAAAATTCAGGATCATGCTCGAAAAACAAAATCCAGCTTTCCTCTGCCGCTTTCGCTAGTATTTTCTTCTTCTCCTCAACTGTTACCAGAGGCTGCAGATCGTATCCCATAACGTAAGGAATAGGGATGTGGGAAACTGTCGGCAGAAGATCGCAGCAGTAAAGAAGCGTGGTTCTTGAATCCGAGATCTTAAGAAGCTGCTGCGAGAAAGTATGCCCGTTTACTATAATGAATTCAATATCATCGTCAAAATTCTTTTCGCCATCTATAAAATTTAGAACTCCCTCTTCGGCGAGCGGCACAAAATTGTCTTTGATGTAGCTGCCCCGGTCTCTGTCGGATGGATTTACCGCCCACTCGAAATTTTTTTTCTGAACGTAAAATTTGGCGTTAGGAAAAGCGGGTATCAACTTTTCGCCTTCATATTTCGTCGATCCGCCGGTATGATCAAAATGAAGATGCGTTAGTATTACATCGGTTATATCTCCGGATGAAAGGTTCAATTTCTTTAGCTCGCTCTCAAGAGAAAACGGATTTTGCTTGATATCGTATATGTCTTTCGATTTATCGTCCCACTTGTCTCCCATTCCCGTATCCACCAAAATATTCTTATTCCCGGAACGAAGCAGAAGATTTCTTGTCGCCAGCTTTATTCTGTTCCTGTTGTCGCATGGATTTGTCTTTTCCCAAAGCGGCTTGGGAATTATTCCGAACATTGCTCCGCCGTCAAGACCGAAATGGCCTGAATTAATTATATGAATGTCATATTTGCCGATTTTCATTTTCTTCCCGAAAGTGTTGTAAAAAATTAGGCGGCATTTAAGCCGATATTAAGTTTTTAAAGTTAACGAAGAAATTAGAAAGGATAAAGGAATTCTGCGGCTGGAGTATTGCTGGGGAAAAATCTTGACCGTCACTACACTATTCAAAAAAAAAGGCATCCGAAGATGCCTTTTAAGATAAATCGCTAAATCTTATCTGCCCAGACTGTCGAGATGTTCTTTCTTAGCCTGAAGAGCAGCTTTGTCTTCGTTGTGTTTAGGATCGGGAATGCAGCAGTCAACCGGACAAACTTCGGCGCACTGAGGCTCATCGTGGAAACCTTCGCACTCTGTGCACTTATCCGGAACTACGTAGAAATAATCGTTTGAGAAAAATCCTTCTGCGCCTGAGGGAGCTGCTTCTCCTTCACCGTAAGTCTTACCGGCCATTTCCCAGCTGTTTCCGCCTTCGTAAATTGCGTTATTCGGGCATTCGGGCTCGCATGCACCGCAATTGATGCATTCTTCTGTGATCATTAAAGCCATTGTTTTGTCTCCTTATGGTTCTTTAAGTAGTTAGTGATTACTAAGCTTTATTCAATTGTTGTTATACACTCTAATATTGTGCCAATTCAGGCCCAAGTTTCTTTCAATATTCTTCTGCTGATTTATGAAAAATATTGTTAAAAAGTCCCAATGCGGGCTGTAAACGAAGTGTAAGTTTTTTCAATAGTGAGAATCGGTTTTTCGGGATTTCTCTATATTGGTCTGCCTTTAAAATCATGCGGAAATGCACGATTTATAAATATTCATCTTTTATAATGATAATTTAAAACAAAAAAGGGCATCAGCCGATGCCCTTCTAAATATCACACTAAAATTTATTTCTATCTGCCTATACCGTCAAGATAATCTTTTCTCGCTAAGAGAACCGACTCGTCCTCAACATGCTTTGGATCAGGTATACAGCAGTCAACCGGACATACGGCCGCGCACTGCGGTTCATCATGGAATCCTTTGCACTCGGTACATTTATCGGGCACTATGTAAAAAAAATCTGTCGAATAAAATCCTTCAGCTCCTGAAGGAGCTGTATCGCCGTCACCGTAAGTCTTGCCTGCCAGTTCCCAATCAACGCCGCCTTCATATATTGCAGTATTAGGGCATTCCGGTTCGCATGCCCCGCAGTTTATGCATTCTTCGGTTATCATTATTGCCATGGAATTTTCTCCTTTATTTTCTCCGTTTACTGACTTTCCCCCGACAAGGGAAGAAAACTATTCTCCGGGATTTGAAATTTTAACAAATTACGGATAATTATGTGACTTATATCAAAAAAAGTTATTCAAAATGCCGGCTATAATTTTAATAAAACAAAGATAAAACTTCAACGATTTTTATTAATTATTAGTAGGCTTCACCAGCCGCCGCTGGCCCCGCCGCCGCCGAAGCTGCCTCCGCCTCCGGAAAAGCCCCCGCCGGAAAATCCGCCGCCGCCGCCGAATCCTCCTCCGCCGCTCCTGCCGCCGAATGTACCGGCTCCAACACCGCTCCAAAATATAAAGCTCCCTATACCGCCGCGTCTGCCGCCTCTGAAGAAAAACGAAATTATTATAAATAGCATGATAAGAAAGGTAACAAGTCCCTTCGAAGAATTATTCCTTGAAGCTCTGCGGTCGGCTTTATACTCTCCCTTTGTGGCAAGTATAATCGCGCTTATGCCTGCGGATATTCCGCCGTAATAATCTCCGCTCTTAAAATAAGGAATCATCACGTTCCTTATTATTGAACTGGCCAGCGCATCGGGAAGCGCTCCCTCCAGGCCGTAGCCTACTTCAATCCGTACCTTCCTGTCGTTTTTTACTACCAGAAGAAGAATTCCGTTGTCGTTCTTCTTTGTGCCTATCTTGTTTTGAATGGCTGTCTCGTTGGCGTATTCCTCAAGCGGATATCCGTCCAGGGTCGGAATCATCAGCATCACTATCTGATTCGATGTGGTGTCGTCGAATGTCTTCAGCCTCTGGTTTAATGCGCTCATCTGCCTGCCGCTGAGCGTATTGGTGTAATCGTTCGCGTAATATTTTAGCTCGGGAAATTTTGTCTGGCCGAAGCTGATGGATACGAAAACTAAAAAAACAAAAAGTCTTTTCATCCCGTTAAAACTCTACCTTTGGCGGCGTCTCGGATCCGGCTGTCGCCTTGAAATACTGTTTATCCTTAAA
>JBJKTB010000091.1:0-7008 GCA_046703345.1 Ignavibacteriaceae bacterium | reverse complement strand
ATTCACTTAAAACTTCAAACAAAAAATCTAGGTCTGAAATGAGAATGGACAAGAAAATGGATATAAAAAGTATGAATATGTCAGCCGGTATTCATAACATGAAAATGCATAAAAAAGATTCAATGGTAAAAGCGTACGAAGGAGTTATAGATTTGGCTTCAATAGACGAAAATAAAGACGGAAAGATATATCAATGCCCTATGGATTTTAACGTTCTCTCGGATGCTCCCGGTGTTGATCCTAAATGCGGAATGAAGCTGAAAGAAGTCACACTTAAAGCAGCGGCGAAGAATCTTATTAAACACGGATTTGAAGTAAAGAAATAATTCTCATAAATTCGATGTCATTTAGTTAAGCGGAGTTAATAATGTTCGGAAATATATTTATAATCGCGGCGCTTGCAGCCGCAGTATACAGCTCAGTAAAATATTATCAGGCATTTAAAGGCAACAAGAAAGCATTGACAAAAGCGAGGTATGGTTTTCATATTATGTCTGCCCTCGTTATTTGTACAAGCTTATTTTTTCTTTTTATTATTTTATCCCACCAGTACCAGTATAAATATGTATTTGAATACAGCAGCGCGCAGCTCTCCACGGGACTGCTTATGTCTTCGTTTTATGCGGGTCAAGAGGGCAGTTTCATGCTGTGGCTCCTGCTGGCGGTAATCATCGGAATAATCCTCCAAAGCTACTCCGCTAGACATGATGATCTTGAACCGGCCTTTATGGCGGTCTACACGCTTATACTAGTTTTTCTGATTTTAATGGTTACACCGTTCTTCAAGAGTCCCTTTGAACTCATCTGGTCCCAAATAAATTATATCGACCTGCGATACATTAATCAGAATTTAATTAAACTGCCTGTACTTCAAAGCTTCGTAGTAAGCGATCCGAGTTCAGGACAGACATTTTTAAAAGCGGGACCTGATCTGCTTTCTGCACTGCAGGCTAACGGCATACATGCCGCAGATTTAATTGTTAAGGGGAAAGGCCTGAATCCTCTGCTCCAAAATTTCTGGATGGAAGTACATCCTCCGATACTTTTTGCAGGCTACGCTTTATCTGCAGTGCCTTTTACATTCGCAATGTCCGCGTTAATGAAGAATAAATACGACAGCTGGATAAAATTAGCTATCCCCTGGACAATTACGGCAACCGCTGTTTTAGGACTCGGATTGATGATCGGCGGATACTGGGCTTACGGAGTACTCGGATGGGGCGGTTTCTGGGGATGGGACCCGGTAGAGAATGCAAGCCTAATTCCGTGGCTGGCCGGCGCCGCTTTAATACACACACTGCTTCTGCAAAGGCACACGCAAAGCCCAAGTCAATCTGGAAGGTATGCAAAGACAAATCTTGTATTAGCTGTTCTGATGTTTATTCTTGTACTCTACAGTACTTTTCTTACAAGGAGCGGGATACTGTCTAAAGCATCGGTTCATTATTTCGAAAATCCCGGAGCCGCGGTCTACATTTTCTTAGTTCTTTTCATATGTACTTTCTCCATTGCCGGATTCGGCGGAATATTCTTCCGGCGCAGAACTTTATCTGAGGGTAACGGAGTAAAGGAAAACTTTTTATCAAGGGAGACTGGCCTGCTTTACGGTTCATTAATCTTAATTGCTTCTGCTGTGGTTGTATTTGCCGGCACTTCAGCCCCCATACTCGGTGAGTCTGTTGAAGTAAGTTTTTATAATAAGATGAATCTTCCTCTGGCATTAATCATGTGCCTGTTAATAGGATTAAGTCTATTCCTCAAAAGACGGACTACTGCTGCGGCTGATTTTGTAAAGAGTTCTCTGCCGTCGCTCGCTGTATCTATCTTTATTGCTGCAGCTGCATCGATATTTTTAAGCTTAAAAAACTTTGAATATATATTATTCCTGTTCTCAATTATCTTCACTGTAGTTGTAAATGTTGAGATGCTGATAAAGGTATTTAAAAACGGATTTTATTTTTGGGGAGGGCATCTGGCACATATAGGATTGGCATTATTCCTATTCGGAGTTTTAGCTTCGGCTGCATTAACAAAGTCGCGCCAGGTAGATCTGCCGCTGGGTGTTAAAACAAAAGTTTTGAACGCAGATTTAGATTTTACGTCAATAACTCCTATCGACAACGGAACAAAATACGCATTCAATATCTCGGTGGACAGAGACAATAAATATTACACTGCTTCGCCTGTAATGTTCTTTTCGGACTACAATAACAGTCTGATGAGAGAACCGTATATTCTTGAAGGGTTGACCGGCGATCTGTATTTCTCGCCGATCTCTTACACTAACGGCGAAGAAAATAAGACAGATGCTGCCCGGTCTTCATTAAAGAATGACGGCGGAAATGTACAACAGCATTCAAAGATTCTTACAGTTGAAGTTAGTACAAAGCCATTCATCTTCTTCGTTTGGTTCGGAATATTTATAATGTCGATCGGATTTTTAATTGCGGTTTTAAGAAGAAATAAGATGAATAAAATTGAGCTTAGGAATCAGTGATGGGATAAAAAATAAGGCTTGGGCAGAAAGATATAGTCAGTAAATAGTATGAAGAACGGAGAGTTTAATGATTACCTTACGAATGGCGGGTAATTATTAAAAAGTTTCTGTGTACTTATTTTACTGATTTAGAGAATTTGAGACAGGCTAAAAATTCTTAAAATTAATTTTAATTTTTTAATAACGGGAAAACTAAAAGTCCGCGCAGCGTAATTTTTTCAATGTATTTCCCGGCATCATTATTGGGTCAAATAAATTAAAGAAAGAAGGATGAATTTTGAGTAACGGAGTTATATGGATTGTTTTTTATCTGGCGATAGTCGGGGGTATTGTTTTCACCTTCTTGAAGATCTCCGGCGCCGGTAAAAGCAAATAATAACGGAGGTTATAATGAAACGCTTTAAGAACTTATATTTGACTATGTTTTTTTTAATTACAATCGGATTAATTTTCGGTTTTACTTTAAGCAGTAACGATATTCACATCGAAAATGTTGTTGCAAGAATTGATTCACTGATGCATCGCGGGAACATGACAGGTAACGGAACGGCGGGAAGAGGCATGATGAATGGCCGCATGATGGGCAGCGGAATGATGGGTATGGCTGGAGGCATGATGAACGGCAGTACGATGCGAATGGGAAGAGGTATGACGGGTCAAAGCAATACCACAAAAGATAATAACGGAAGATGGATTGCCCCTCCTTCTGCCGGCAATCTTAAAAACCCGCTGAATGATATTGCGAGAGCAAGCCGTTTGGGCAAAAGTATTTTTGATTCTCAATGCTTCACCTGCCACGGCACAGATGCTAAAGGCGATGGCCCTGCAGCCGCCGCATTAAATCCTAAACCCGCTGATTTAACCTCGCGTACAGTGCAGGATCAAAGCGACGGAGCAATATTTTGGAAGATATCTAACGGAAATTCACCTATGCCGTCTTTCAAATATTCACTCTCCGCTAACCAGCGCTGGGAACTTGTCGACTATATCAGACAGCTGGGGAAATAAAATGATTGAATGAAGCAATAAACTTTCAAGCGAAGCCGGTATCACAGCCTGTATTTTAATTACTCTATGGGAAATACCCTGGATACCCGCTCGCTTGGTTTACTAACCACATTGAATTATTATTTAATCAAACACACTGCAAACAACAATTATTGAACTAAGGGATTTTTTTACCAGAGCGGAACTAGCAAGAGTTATCATTTTATTATTAAATCAGGAGATAAAAAATTTGAAGGTATATGATATTAAATTTACATTATTTATAACATTTTTCTTATTGACTGCCGGGTTCGGTTTCAGCCAGGGCTTTATGCACGACAGTAATTTCGATCCGGATTCACTCTCTCCGGTAACCTTAACCGGAAAAATCATCGCTGATTCCGCTATAATGAACGGCATGTATTATATCGATGTAAACGGCGATAATAATGCCGACTATATTTTGAACTTCGGTCCGTATTGGTATGCGCCCGACAGCAGCAAAGCGGTTAGACCTAAAACAGGAGACGTTGTTACTGTTACGGGCGGCGAAAATAACTTCATGCAGAATTTTCTGCCTATGGTTGTTGTCTATTCAATTAATGGAGATTTCTGGAGATCGCCTTTCGACGCTTACTGGAATGATATGGGATATTCATCTATGATAGGCGGATACGACCATATGGGAATGGGTTATTCTTTCGGATGGATGCACGACTCTCTGCAGAACGTTACTCTTTCCGGTACCATACTTGTTGATTCTACTCTTATATATCACCGTTATTATTTAGATACTAACAACGACGGATCACCGGATTATTTTCTGAATTTCGGCCCTCCCTGGCTAATCCCCGCTTCCTCCGTTCTGCTGCCCTCAAACGGAAATGAGGTTACTCTCTCAGGCTGGGAAATGGGAACTGATTACTTGAACATGATAATGGTGTATGAAATAAACGGACAATCATGGCGCGATTCTTCCTTTATAAGCAACAGCTTGGGCGGCGGCTGGATTCATAAAAATATGAGCGGAGCTCAGCGCTTTTTTAACCCGTTCGATTCAACTGACTGGATGGAAGTTAATCCCGGCTGGAACGGCGGCGGTATGATGGGCGGCGGAAATATGATGTCCGATTCTCTGTACTGCCAGATTCTTGAGGTTTTTCCGCAAAACGTTCCTGCCGATTCGAATCAAAATACTATGGCCGCTTTTGAGGTTTCCACTTTCCTGCCGAATGGGTCTAATAGTATGATGCAGTCCGGAAAAATGGGCGGACGCATGAACTTTAATTCTAATGTTAATTTTCAATTTCACTTTAATAATACGCAGGCCGCCGGATTTAATGTCAATTCAGGCGTTTCGGTAAAAAGCTGGGATAGTCAAAATAATAAGTGGACTACTGTACCTAATTCAAAGTTAAATATATCCGATAATACCGTCACAGTATCCCAAAGCGATATAAGCAATTTTTATATCGTAACCTCCTCTAAGGTTACCGGCTTAAAAAACATTTCGAATAATATTCCCGGTAATTTTTATCTAAAACAAAATTATCCCAATCCGTTCAATCCTAGTACAACAATAGAGTTTTCAATACCCGAAAATTCTTTTGTAAATCTTTCGGTCTATAATATTCTCGGTCAAAAAATTTCAACGCTTCTGAAAAAATTTATGAAAGCCGGCGGATATTCCGTAAACTTCAATGCAGCAAGTTTACCTTCCGGAATTTATTTCTATAAATTAAACGTCGGAAATAATTCAAAAGTTATGAAGATGGAACTACTCAAATAATTTATAAAACTGAGTTTATTATAAACTGTCTGCCGGTTTTAATTAAACCGGCAGACGAAATATTCTTTCTACAAGCTTTACAATTTTCATTATCATCTCACTCCGTTATTCCGGCCATATTCGCATCATGTAGCGATTTATATGAATTACGAATATTATCGGACGATAAGCATCTTTACATCTGCTCCTGTATAAAAGTTGTCCAAAAGTGTTTCTGTCTCTTCATCATCTCCTGTAAGGCTTAATTTATTTCAATATTACCAGCTTTTTTGTAGCCGAAAAATTACCCGAACTCAAACGGTAGAAGTATACGCCGCTGGCTATTGTTGAAGCATTGAATTGAATGATGTGCCTTCCCTGGGTTCTGAACTCATCATTTATCAACGTCGCAACTTCTTTACCAAGCGTATCATAGATCTTCAGCGTAACATTTGCCGATATAGGCAATGAATAGCCGATTGTAGTTAAAGGATTAAACGGATTGGGATAATTCTGCTCGAGTGAAAACAAAGAAGGAACGTTAGGAATTTTATTTTCCCTTTTCACTCCGGTAGTTTTATCCGATCCCTTTTTCATGCTAACATTATAAAATACAGGTTCGTCTATCACAGTTAATATCGGGCTTTGCGAATCGAGATATCCCGGCGCCGTAGCTTCCACTCTATATTGCCCTGAAGGCACGTAAAAAGCAAAATAACCAGGCACCATAACTTTATCCGGCGTTGTCTCGTCAGTAACCTGCGGATTAACCTGACCGGTTTCCTCTGCGTTCCATCTCTCCCATGAATCGTCTCCGGTACGTACCATTGCCGTAACCGTAGCATTTTTTATTAGAGAATTATCGGGCGGAACAGCGGGCCATTCGTAAGATCCTCCGGCTAAATCCTCATCATAAACATAGCCGGCAGGGTCTATTAATATCTCATGGCATTTAACCCAAACCAGACCGACTATAGCTAAGCCTTCATCATTATAATATGAAGGAAGACACCAAACTTCAACAGTTGCTCCCGGGCCGAATCCTTTCTGTACATATATAAAATCGTAAGTCCAGTAGCCTTCAGGCGAGTCTTTTCCGCCGGATGCGCTTGCCTTGTTTTGTGTAACCTGCTCAACCCTTGTAAGCGGAAGAGTCTGCTCCCAAGTGTTACCGCCTTCGGTGATCACTAGTCTCATTTCATGATTTTTCCAAAGCGAAGTATCAGTTAAAATACTCGCCGGTGCCTTAAATCTTTTCTTTATCACAATATCTTCATACGGTACCGTACCGGAACTTCCGCCTAAAGCTCCAGGGCGGACTTCCTGCTCGCCGGTTTGTATCACGAAATTGTCGAAATCGAATCCGGCCGAATCAAACATTGAATTTACCTCTATGGTAAACGGATACCACATCCAGTACGGCGCTGAGCTTTTTTCACCGTTTATCTCGGCTGATGCGTACAAATAATATTTACGCTGCCCGTCCATTGTAGTAGGGGTAATGCTCCACTTCCTATCAGGTCCGGCTACCGCACTTCCAATCACCTGCATGCTGTTTATCGGCAGTTCACCGTAATAGCCTGTGCTGTCTCCTTCGTAAATTGTTACTGTAGCGCCGGCTCTGGCTAGCCCTTCTATTTTGGGATTTGCTCCCATTATTAAAAGTTCATCCGAACCATAGTTCTTAACCGAAGGCTTTAATACAATTGGCGGAAGAAGGTTCTTAACTGTAAATGTGAATTCGGATTTTTGAGAC
>JBJKTB010000090.1:0-3716 GCA_046703345.1 Ignavibacteriaceae bacterium | reverse complement strand
TCGCTCGACTGGGCAGTCTCTCACAATCTTCATACGATTGAATCAGTTAATGCGCGAATTAAGAAAGGGGACTTTCCCCAGATCGTTCACGAGTCTGAGAACGCTTACGAAACCCAGCTCGATACGGCCGCGGAACTGATTGAAGAAAGACTGGGCGGACTTAAAATGGTTATGGTAAGCGGCCCGTCTTCTTCCGGGAAAACAACTACTACGCTTAAACTCGAACAGAGATTAAAAAAATTGGGGATGCGCTTTGTTCCGCTTGTTGTTGATCATTATTTCTTCGACCTTGAACTGCATCCCAAGGACGAGTTCGGCGACTATGATTTCGAGACTCCGCAGGCTCTCGATCTAGAGCTTATTAACGATCACCTTAAAAGACTTGCCGCCGGAGAACAGGTTAAGATTCCTTATTACGATATGAAGACGGGGAAAAGATATCTCGACAGAACTGCAATTCAGCTTCATGAAAACGAGGTCCTTCTCATCGATAGCCTCCACGGACTGTATCCCGAGTTCAGCAGCGTTATACCTTCCTCACAGAAATTTAAACTTTATCTTGAACCCCTCCTTCAAATGAAAGTAGGAGACGGAAATTATATTAGATGGACGGACCTCAGACTAATAAGAAGAATGCTCCGAGATTCGGTCCACCGGGCCTATAATCCCGAAAAAACCCTTCTCCACTGGCATTATGTAAGATCATCCGAAAAAAGAAATATTCTTCCTTACTGCAACAGCGCCGATTATATTGTTAATACTTCTATGCCGTTTGAAGTACCCCTGTACGGGCCGCTTTTGCTGAACCAGTTTACAGAGTGGGAAAAGAAATATAAGGACGATCCGCTGAGACTGGATGCTTACGAAAGAGCAGTTAGGGTAAAAAGATTTCTCGAAGAGATCGAACCGGTGGCCGATAATTCTCCTGTGCCGGGTGATTCTGTACTTAGGGAATTTATCGGCGGCAGTACACTCAAATATGATTAAATCAAAAAACTAATTGGCCGGATTTTATTTCCCGTTTAAGTACGGCTAACCGCAAAATCCGGTTCCGCAAAGGCATCAAAGGAAATCTGTTTTTTTCTGTTATGCATGGCCCGGAATTCTCAAGAGTAATTCTTTTCATTAAATGATTAGATGGCATGACAACTGCCGGTATTATATCTGCCCGCCTTAAAAACCAGAACATTTCCGGCTCCGGAAAGATCTCTCCCAAGGAGGTAGTTTCTTATATGGGTGCAATGCAGGCCCAGGATTTTGAAATGGTTAAATGGGCCGTCGGAATCAGAGCTTCAGGCTCCGATTATTCCTCGGTTGAATCGGCTTTCAATAACGGAGATATTATCCGTACCCATCTTCTGCGCCCGACTTGGCACCTTGTATCCTCTTTCGATATTAAATGGATGCTTGAATTAACCGCTCCCCGCATCAAGGCCTCTCTAAATTCGCGTCATAAAGATCTGGGACTGAATAAATCTCTGATAGATAAAAGTAATAAAATAATAATTAACGCTCTTGAAGAGAACGGGGAATTGACCCGTGATTATATTTTATCTCTATTCGGCAAAGCAAAAATAGATACTTCCGGCAATCGGGCCTATCACTTGTTTCTAATGGCTGAACTGGAAGCCTTAATTTGCAGCGGAAAAATAAAAGGGAAGAAGCAGACATACAGCCTGTTTGAAAAACGTGTGCCGTCAGCATTATCCTTAACCAAGGAATCTGCTCTTAAAAAACTTGCCTTGATTTATTTTAATTCGCGCGGCCCGGCAGCGGTGCACGACTTTATATGGTGGTCCGGCTTATCTGCTTCGGATGCCAAAGCCGCTTTGGAATATGTAAAGCCGGCTTTATCCTCAAAGTCCGTCAATTCTACCGAGTATTGGTTTGCTGAAGATTCGCGCGCTGCTAAAATGAACGTAGACGCGGTTCGTTTATTGCCCGCCTTCGACGAATTTATGATCAGCTACAAAGACAGAACAGCCTTGTTCGGTAACGATAAAATGAATAAAGCCGTGTCAAGCAACGGCGTATTCCGCCCCGCTGTTCTGGTTAACGGAAAAGTAAGCGGTATTTGGAAACGTACTTTTAACAAAGATAACGTGAATGTTGAAATCGAATTATTCGTGAATAAAACTAATAGAATCAAAAGCCTTGTACAAAAATCCGCTTACCGTTATGGAAAATTCTTGGGTAAGAAAGCCGAAGTATTCTTTATAAAGGATTGATCTTGCTCTTAAGTAATTCTGCCGGAACCCATATAACCAATTAAACCCTATAAGTTTGATTTTATCGTACTCATTTTATATCAGCACTTATTCTTCTCTCCCGAATAACACATGATCAATACTTAATTCACCCGGTCCGGTTAGAATTAAAGCGAATGCTATTACGGCCAGACTGAAAGGATACGCCGCCATTCCGGTTATAAATCCTCTGGGCAGCATGAAAAGAAAAGCCACCGTCATATTTATTGCAACGGCAAACGCTGCCGGTCTGGTAAGCAGTCCGATGATTAACAAAATTCCGCCTATGAATTCCGTAAACATGCTCAGGTAAGCCAGCGGGGGAGTGATGCCCATCTTAACAAACGACTGTACAGTGATTTCCAAACCAAAACCCCCGAACCATCCGAATACCTTACCCGCACCGACTATAAATAAAATGAAGCCGATGGCAGCTCTTAGCAGCAGCAGACCGGAGCTGCTCAGTTTGGGGTTAACTTCAGTTAGAATTTTCATCGCCTTTCGATTGCCTTTTGTTTGATTCAATTTTTTTCTCCGCGCAGCAGCAGTAAAATTAATTACAGGGTTTAAAAAACTTTTTCCGTCTCAATATTAAATCTATATTTCTATTTAACCCGCTGAATAAGTCATTACCTGTCCCTTTGTCCTAAGCAATAAGATGTCAAAAATTATTTGCAGATGACAGATATTCGTCCAGTCTTTCGAGCGTCTGCTTCATGCCTTCCGCTGCGTTGAATGTCTTTACCGTTCTGTCGCGCTCTTCCTTCGTACCGAAGACCATCTTCATCGTGAGTTTTGTCTTCCCGTCCTCTTCTTCAAAAGTAACGGTTACAATGAACTTTGGGCTTGGTCCGTGTTCATATTTAATCAGTTCCGGTTCTTTTACTTCCAAATAAGTGATGATATTCCTGTAATCAACACCGTCGGGGCCGTGCATTATAAACTTCCATTCTCCGCCGGCCGTAACTTCCATTTTTTCTATCGTGTTTGTAAATCCTTCAGGGCCCCACCAGTTTTTAATATGCTCCGGCTCGGTCCACACTTTCCATACAAGTTCTCTCGACGCGTCAAGTATTCTTTCCGCGGAAATTTCTCTTCCCTCCGTTTCAACCGAATCTCCCAGACTGTTTTTCATTTTATCTCCTTGGTAATTATTTCCTCAAGTCTGTCCATGGAATCCCTTAAGCCTCCTTCCATTCCCGCGCTTACCATTCCGTCGCGGTCGCTACGCGACTGGTAAACCGACTGATTTATAAGTCATGTTTTTCCGCCCGGCATATCTTCGAACTTTTTTGTCTCCAGCAGAACGTGTCCTTTCTCCGGCAGCCCTTCAAACTCGAATGTGTCGATTATTCTTTCCGGCGCCGTTACTTCATGAAATACTCCGTGAAATCCGTACTCCCTGCCTTCCGCGTCGTATTGAATAAATCGCCATATACCGCCCGGCCTGACTTCCATCTTATCTACTTT
>JBJKTB010000089.1:0-5832 GCA_046703345.1 Ignavibacteriaceae bacterium | reverse complement strand
ACCGGGAGGTATTAAACAAACTAATATTCCCCAAGCTTGCACCGCAGTCAAAGCTGCAGCTCGCCGCAGAAGAGAAAAAAGCGGAAGCGGAGCTGCTGGTAAAAACGGAAATAACAGATTCACTAGGATTAAGTTACACGGTGCGAAAGCCGGTTTCGCCCGCTGAAATTGGAGGACTTAACAAACTTTTTATACTTGACAGCTATCCTTTAAAAATAAGCGAGGATTTAAAATATCTTATCATAACCGATAGGGACGAGGAATATATAGTTGGCGGGGTCTGCTACAAAATACTCTACGCAAATATAGCGCACATAGAGGGTATAGAGGTGTCCCGATCTTACAGAGGGAGAAAACTTGCCGGCCGCTTGATAGAAGATTTATGCGAAAGACTATATTCGGAAGGTATTAAAACAGTAACTACGCATTTTTATCTCAAGTCATTTTTCGAGAGACTTAATTTTAAGATAGACAGCCGTTACGGCGGATTGGTGAGGATGATAAAATCTTAAAAAACATAGGAGGTTTTAAAAACCTCCCATGTTTAACTTATTTAATCAGCACAAATTTTTTAACCGCTGTAAAACTTCCCGCCTGCATGCGGTAAAAATAAACACCGCTTGATAATGGCTTGTTACCCGAGATTTGATCTGCATTAAAAACTATCCGGTGATATCCGGCAGTCTGGCGTTCATCAACCAGAGTGGCTATTTGGTTGCCGAGTATGTCGTATACTTTTAAAGTTACATAATTGCTTACCGGCAGCTGATAGGCAATGACTGTAGAAGGATTAAACGGATTCGGATAATTCTGAGACAAAGAGTATTGCGAAGGTACGTTCGTCTTAATCCCCGACAGCGTATTTTTAACAAACTCTTCGGATCCTATAATTACCTTGAACGAATAATTAGTATATCGATCTATACTGAACGAATAATTTTTTTCGTCAACCGTCTGAGATTTATTTTCATCAAATACAACCAACTTGTAATTTGATGGGAAATTTCCGAATGTCTGAGCATTCAGTCTAACGGCATCATCACTCAGATTATTTGAAACGCTTACATCCCACGTCGCGCCGTCTTTTCCTGATTTTACGCTTACCATGTACTCTCCGGTTGATGCATCTCCGGTTATAAATGCGTTAAGTCCTTTCCTTATCGCGGGAGCCGATTCGTATTCTCCGGTATTGCTTGATGAATTGTTTTTGTTCATAACTGATCTATCGTTAAAAGATAAAGCAAGCTCCCTCTGAGAATATTTATCCGATACGCCGAGTTTAACAAACCAGCCGGCTTTGTATACCGCATCCGGCAGAACCTGCGGAGAGTATGTTCCGAATGTCTTTAAATTTAACTGCCTAACAGACGGCGCGACAAAATAGCCTTCGCCCGGTTTCATAATATTTGTAAGCTCATAACTGTTTTTATCGGTATTATATCTATAAAGCATATTGGGGGGCTGTACCTGAACATCAAAGGTGTAAGGATCCGTAACCGTCTTCCACGCACTTCCCTGTACGGAAAGCACGGTGTCGGTAAGTCTTCGCGTTATTAGATTTCCGTAATAGTTATTGGAAATCATGAAAGTATCTACTAGAGCCTGCGCGATAAAATAAGCCGAACCGGAAGGGAATCGGTCAGAAGAATATTGGGAGAAAAATTCTGAGGAGGAAGGGTCGTATTTATAAAGCATCCATTCCCCGTCTTTCATAAAAGTTCTTCCGCCGAAATAGTTAAACACTGTATCGGTGAAAACAGGATCAAATGGAAATCCGAACATGACCCATTTTATATCGGCCTTGTCAGCGGTTTGAGCGGGAATTGACCTGGGGACTTTAACAACTGAGGATTTATAACCGTTAAGCATTATCTGAGGGGCGAAATTTTTTATAACGGAAATTGAATCGAGAATCTTTGCGTTTTCGCCTCTTGTAAGCAGCTCAATTGATATATCCAGTCCCCTGTCGTCCACGTTATACGAATTGATGAAGTACTTAAGCCAGCCTGGATTGTAAGCGCGGTACTGCGTTGAATCTCCGCCTAAGTAGTATGTAATGCGAAAATCGGGATATACTATGTGAGTCATTGCCAGCGAATCTACTTCGATATTTATATCTCTGCCTTCTGGATAAATGTTCTTTGCTTCAGGGAAGTTAATACTATCAACTTTTATATTGCTGATGATTATCGGCAGCGATTTCTCTTTATCGAAACCGCCTATAAGCGGGAATAAAATTAGCTTGGTTCCTACTCCGCTTTGATATAAGATCAGAGTATCATGATTAATTGGGTTAAATCCTCGGGTAAGATATTTTAAATATGCAACAGCAGAATCTCCCGGCGGTACAACAAGGCTGTTAACTTGCCCGCCGGCCGTCAATTGGAAATGCTTTTGAGTAAAATCGCATCCTATCCTTAATGGAAGGTTGCCGGTATTCTTAAAGATAACTGGCCGTTCTTCGCTGGCAAAAGTTTCAAACAATGAATCTTGTAATGAAGCAATTCTATCGATTGTAACCGCAGCCAAACGCCCTCCTATACCTGTACCAATCAAATCAATCCTCTGAACACTGTCAGGATATGCGTTTGTCCGTATTACTAATTCGGCGCGATTCAAATTGAGCGCTTGCGGCGTAAATTGAATAGAGAAATATCCCGAGTGGAGAGGTTTGATGATCTTAGGATAAGTCAGAAGAATGAATGCCGCCGAATCCGGACCGGAGACGGTAATATTTTTAATTTGCAAAGGAATATTGCCCCAGTAATTATTAAGAGCTACGCCGTTGTATCCTGAACTGTCAGAATATGTTGTATCAAATATCACGGTTCTAGTGTTCGGTACCGCATAAGCCTTACGCATAAAAATAGCAACGGAAGCCTGCAAGGAATCGGTTTTGCCGTTGACTGCTTTTAAGAAGAGTTTAACCGTGCCCGGATTATTTCCGGCAGCCGCCTTCAGAGGATTAAAACTCAGTTCCAAATCTGCTTTTGACGAACCGCCTAAGGATTGCAAAGGCGTATTTACTTTAAATATTGAATCGGGTGACGCGGCAATTGAATCAAAGTCGATTGGATTGCTGCCGAGATTTTGTATACTTAAAATAAATAAACTGTCTCTCGGCCCGTCGGAAAAATTAACTGTATCGTTTATCGCTTCAGGCATTAAAAGCAGCTTCGGTCTTGTACTGAAATTGAATACGGCCGACCAGGGGCTGGATTCGCCGCTGTCGTTTTGAGCGCTGATTCTCCAGTAAATTGTTGTATCCGGAAGAACGGAAAACAGCGAATAAAAATTTTTCGGTAATTGAGTGTCTATGTCCAAATTAGTCATAGCGGAATCATAGGCTACCTGAAGTCTATAAAATTGTGCCCCGTCTACTTGAGTCCAAATCAGCCTCACAGTATCGGTGTTTACGACTGATGTTCTCACAGGGAAAGTAAGAGCGGGAGGAGATAAACGCGTTTTGAATTTTCTTACCTCCGACCAGTAGCCGGTATTGCCGTCTTCTCCTACCTTATTTACCCGCCAATAATAATATTTATGATAAAGCAAGCCGGCCAGTTTAATTGTACCGCCAGCAGTTGTGCTGTCCTCAATCAGCCGGGAAAAGGACGAGTCTTCGGCAACCATAATTCTGTAAAAAGGAGCATGTGTCAGCGTATCCCAAGACAAAGTAAATGTCGTATCAAGGTTAATTACACCGTTTGAAGGAGAAATCAATTCAGGCGCAGCATACTTAATTTCCATTTTTATAGTATCGGTCCACCCGCTGGAATCTCCTTCATTATTGAACGCAAGCATTCTCCAGAAGTAAGTAGCACCTGGTTTAAATGTATAAAAAACATTTCCGCTGTCGGCAAAAAGTGTGTCGACAATAATACTATTTAAATTAAAATCGGAGGATTCTGAAATCTGAAGCCTGTAAGCATCGGCGCCCGGCAAAGCCAGCCATTTGAAATTGAGAGTTGTGTCTAGTCCTTTTCCGTAAGGTTTTAATAGAGGGACAGGGGCCAGTTTAGTTTTGAATGATCTTAATACCGACCACTGGCTTGGTGTGCTGTCGGCGTCGTAAGATCTTACACGCCAATAATAATATGAATAATTAGCGGTACTGTAAACTGTCGCTGAAGTATCCGAAGTGTTAATGTTAACCACATAACCGGTAAAGTTGGAATCCTGAGCAAGCTGAAATTGATAACTCTTGTTCTGCCCCATTCCGGACCACTCGAAGTTAAGCATTGTAGGCATGTTTTTTAAGCCGTTTTCCGGACTTTCAAGAATAGGAATTGCCGGGAGCGGAGTTGTTTTAAACCGCCAAACCTGTGACCAATTTCCTGAATTAAATCCTATCTGTCCTCTTACTCTCCAGAAATACTGTGTGTTTTTTTTCAGGTTGTAAATAACTCCAGCAGTGTCCGCAGTAGAATAATCACCGACTAAAGAAGAATTAGAAAAGCTGCTGTCAGTTGCGTACTGAAATTCATAACTGGTGGCGGTACTTGAAGACGACCACTCAATGCTTAATCCGTTGGTTTTTTGATAAATAGAATTATTAAGCGGTGCATAGAGTACAGGCGCGGCAACTGAATCCGCCGGAGCGCTGTAGCCGTAAGTATTTACGGTTATCAACGCTGCCGATATAATTACCGTAAATAAAAAAATCAAATACTTAATCCGAGTATAACTCATTCAACATCCGTAAATAATGAACTGAATAATTCTATTTCGGTACAGCCGGGAAACCGAAAGTTACTCCCGTACTCCGCGGTGTTTCTTTGTTAGGCCACAACAAATACGCCGCTGCTGCAAGTACCGCGACGCCCGCGAAATAAAACCAGCTGCTTTGAAAAAATGATTTCCCGCCGGCTTTAGATTCATATTCCGATGAAGAGGAAAAAGATTGATAAATCCCGTTTAAATTATTACTCATTACGTCAAAATTTCTCATTGCAAAAGAATAATTTATTTTACCTAGAATAAGAGGATTCAGATCATTCTTTGCTGCAGCATGCTTAACTGTTAATGGATAATTACCCGGAAGCTTGTCTGCAAAGTAACTCGTTCCTAATGATGAATTCGAGTAATTAGCTTCACCGGATTGAACAAATAACCAGTGAAGATTTTCAATCTTTAGACTAAAATTGCCGGATGATGCGATACTCTTTTTTTGAATTAAGTCTTTTGAATATTTTAACGCAATTGTTTGTCCCTGCCCCGAAGAATTGAATATAAATCCGGCGAAAAATAAACCGAGCAGTATTTTATTAATTTTCATAGTTGGTTCCGGCAATCAAAATTTTAAATAGCTATGTATTTATATCTTAAAAAGAGAATCAAAGTAGACCTGGAACTGCAGATAAAACCTTAATGTATTAGAAACACCGATGGGGATATATTTTTCCGACTGGTTAAAGATATTTCTGAAAAGAACGTTAATCCATACCCGCCTATTCCAAAACCACTTTTGCACCGAAGCGTCGGCAATTAAGAGCGGCTTTACCTGCCAATTATAAACATCGGCCGATTGATGCGCCGAATATGTATAATCAACCCATTCGGTAGCCGATTCGTATCTGAGTCTGGCCCATAAGCCGAAATCTTCAATGGGCCTGTAATCTATTACATAAGAAATTTTATTAGCGGGAATCGACTTCCAGATATCCCGGAAAAGCTGACTTCCCCAGAGATCCTTCTGATAAATATATTCTATACTCTGAGTTAAATCGGGGATAACATTGTAAGTAAACTTCAGCTGCGCCCCCGCCGTTTTCAAATTAACATCGGGAAAAATTTCCACCGGCGCGTAGAAGCTGCTCTCATCCGGAATTT
>JBJKTB010000088.1:0-4404 GCA_046703345.1 Ignavibacteriaceae bacterium | reverse complement strand
AATACGTTATGAATTTCTTCGTCGAGTTTCCTGGCTGATTTCTCGTCTCGGCCGAACGGTTTCTCTATAATCACACGGCGCCATCCGCCGGAACTTTTAGACAAAGACGATTCGCCCAAACGCTCGATGATTGTGCCGTAGTTTTCCGGAGGAGTTGCCAGATGAAAGAGAACGTTATCCGGAATGCTCAATTCGCTTTGGAGCGATTTTATTTTATCGCGCAGGGTTTTGTATGATGTATCAGCCTCGTCGTTGAAATTTCCTTTAACATAATACATGTTCTTAGCGAAAAGCGCCCACTCCTCATCGCCGCATTCGCTTACTTTCTTCATTGTGTTTTTTAATCGGGAGCGGAACTGATCGTCACTCCAGTCACGCCTTGCAAAACCGATTATTGCGAACGGTCTCGGGAGAAGATTCTTACACCCAAGCGCGTAAAGTGAAGGAATAAGTTCCCTGTGCGTTAAATCTCCGGACACTCCGAAAATTACAACAATACAAGGATCGGGCGGCTGCGATTTGGACATACCTGTCTTATCGACTTCAACGTATTCGTCGTTCATAATATAATCTTTCGCTCAAAATAAATTTATAAATACAGAAAATTTCCGCTTTTCAAAGAAAAAATCCCCGCACTTAGAAAAAAGGTTTTGACGGCACGCGTCCCGACAAAACCATAATGAATTTTTAATTTAAATCAGAACTTAAGCATCTCGGCCAGTTTCTTTAATCCCTGGTCCGCATCGCCGGAAAGATGAATTCTAATTACTCTTCTTTCCTTGTTGTTAAGCGATCTGAAATCGCCAAGGGCCTGCGAGCGCTGAAGCGTTGCGAAGCCGTACTTCTGCTCCGGAATCGGAACGTCTTCGTTCGCATCGGAAGTAATTATTAAGAACACTCCCGTGTTCGGGCCGCCTTTGTGCAGCTGTCCCGTTGAGTGAAGATACCTCGGGCCGTATCCAAGCGTGGTTGCAGTCCGGAATTTATCTCTCAGCCCGGTTCTAATCGACTGAAGCAGTTTGTGTCTGGCAGGCGTTTGAAGGAAATATGCCAGGGTAGCGATGTAATCCGGAGACTTGGCTGTTTTTAAATACGTAACAAGAAAATCCTTTACTGATTTTTTATGACCCTCGAAAAGCCATTTAGCCGACGGTTCGCAGTAAACGGCAATTCCATCTTTTTCAACAACAGGCTCTCCTTCGCTGAAGGCGCCTTTGTCTTTCCACTCTGTTAAAAGATCGTTTGTGTTTTTCTTGCTCTCGGCAACGTTCGGCTGGTCGAACGCGTTTATACCGATAACCGCGCCGGCGGTTGCCGTAGCGATTTCCCATCTTAAGTATTCGGCACCGATTGAATATTTGTCTTTTATTTCTATTCTGACGACAGGGTGGCCTGCTTTTTCGAGAGCCGTAATTTTTTTCTCGTCCTTTTTATCTTCCGGAGTAAAAACATAAGCGAATATTCTGTCGTTCGAGTAATTCTCAGGCGTTCCGAGTTTCTCGCTGTCAACAGGCAGAAGTCCCAGACCGAGCTTTCCGGTGCTCTCTGCGATCAGCTGCTCAACCCAAAGCCCGAACGCGCTTATTGACTGCGACAGTACGAAAGTTACTTTGTCTCTGCCGAGCTTTTGATTAACGCCCAGTAAAGCCCCCAGACTCACCCCGGGATTAGCGTCAGCCGGAACAAACGGGCCGCTGTTAAGGCACATCTGATGCGCGTTGTTGAGTATTCTTTTTATATCAATCCCTATCAATGCCATCGGCACTAGTCCGAACAGAGAAAGCGCCGAGTATCTTCCGCCGAACTCGATCGGATTTTCGAACACGCGGCGGAAGTTTTTCTCACGTCCTTCCTTCATAAGCGAAGTGCCGGGATCAGTGATGGCGACAAAATGCTCTCCGGCTTTATTGCCGACCGCATTCGCCGTAACTTCGTAGAAATATTTATAGAAGCTCATCGTCTCGGTTGTTCCGCCCGATTTGCTTGATACAATGAAGATCGTCTTTGCCGGGTCTATTCTGCTTTCAACGTCTTTTACAGCGGCGGGATCAGTATTGTCCAGTACATGCAGTTCAAGATAACCGCCCTTCGTTCCGAAAGTTTCGCGGCTTACTTCAGGGCAAAGGCTGCTGCCGCCCATTCCAAGCAGAACGGCGTATTTATATTTCGCTTCGCGTACGTCTTTTACAAAATTATTTATATCATCGGCCAATCCGAGAAAATACTCCATGCTGTCCAGCCAGCCGATTCTAATTTTTATCTCTTCAATCTGCTTGGGGTCTTCAGACCAGAGGTAAGGATCTTTGGCAAACAGCCTGCGGCCGAATTGTTTTTCATTCAGTGACTTATATGCGGCGCTTAGTTCGGATTTAGATTTGCCGGGACTTAATTTTTGAATTCCGGTTTTATCGGCTAGGATTTCCGCGCGCTTACCGGCAAGGTTCTTCATAAGGCTGTCGTATGCTTCTACGAACTTCTGTACACCTTCGTTAACAAGCTGTTTCGTTACAAAATTTATATCAACTCCTGCGCGTCTTAAATCGCCGAATGTTTTATACGCGGTTTCCAGATCTTCCTCTATGGTATTGTCCTTAAGAACGCCGTGATCGGCCAGCGCGGAAATGGTCTCGTCCGGAAGAGTGTTAACCGTATCAGGTCCGATTAAAGTCTCCACGTACTTCAAATCGTTGTACAGAGGATCCTTTGTGCTGGTACTTGCCCAAAGAGGCCGCTGAACTTTAGCCCCGTTATCAACAAGCCTCTGCCATCTTTCCCCTTGAAAGATCTTCTTAAAACTTTGATAAGCAAGTTTAGCGCTTGCCGTGGCCGCTCTTCCAAGCAGCTGTTCGGGCCTGAGCTCACCGTCCGGTTCGATACCGGGCAGAATCAGCTGGCCGAGAAGCTGATCGGCAAGCACATCTATTCTACTCAGGAAAAAGCTGGCAACGGATCTGATGTCTTTTATCGGCTTGCCTTCGTTCAGTCTTCTCTCAAGAGCTTTTACATAAGCGTCGGCAACGGCTTCGTAACTGTCGATTGAAAACAGCAGTGTAACGTTTACATTAATTCCCTCATAAAGCATCTCTTCAATAGCGGGAACTCCGGCAGTAGTGCCCGGAATTTTAATATAGCAGTTAACGCGGTTGACTTCCTTATAAAGTCTTCTTGCTTCTATCATCGTGCCTTCCGTATCGTGGGCGAGATAAGGAGAAACTTCTATTGAAACGAAACCGTCAACGCCGCCCGACTCATCGAAGACAGGGCGCAGAATGTCGCACGCATCCTGTACGTCTTTGATAGTCAGAGCCTCGTAAATTTCATGGGCTCCTTTATTCTGTCGAACCAGCTGCTTTATCTGCGTGTCGTAATCGCTGCTGTTTGAAATAGCTTTATTGAAGATACTCGGATTGGAAGTAATTCCTCTGAGACCTTCTTTTGTAACTCTTTTTTTTAATTCACCGCTTTTAATTTTACCGCGGGTAAGATTGTCGAGCCAGTAGCTCTGGCCGTAATTTATAAGATTAAGTAGTGTACTCATTATTTCTGCTCCTTTATTAAAGCTCTTTGTTCAAAGTATAATTGGCTGCTGCCTGTTTAACTTATTTCTACGAAGATATTAAAGTAAAGATAAAATAAAGACGGTCTTTGATTCGATCAGACAAAATATAAAATTTTTTTTGCTTTTACGCTTTCATCTATTTAAAACAATAAAATAATGGCCGTTTTGTCAAATATGTGTAATCCATGTCAATATTTGTTCTTAATCTTATTTTTAAGTCGAAATCGGCACTTATAAAAATTGACATTCGGCGTCGGACTTTATAAAATGACCGGGCAATATAATTCAATAAATATTTTAATAAATCAGAAAAAGAAAACGGCTGTTATG
Source organism: Ignavibacteriaceae bacterium (assembly GCA_046703345.1). Lineage (GTDB taxonomy): Bacteria > Bacteroidota > Ignavibacteria > Ignavibacteriales > Ignavibacteriaceae > FEN-1297. The sequence continues at coordinate 515 of JBJKTB010000088.1, read as the reverse complement.
AAGAGCGGAGAACTCCCGGTGCCGGGATTTTACGATGAAGAAAATGCGGGGAAGGTTTTGAGGATTGATTATCAAAGAAGATTTGAAGACGGGCGGCTCTGGGCGGCGGAAAATAATATACGGCCTTCTTCGGAGGATAAGTTTAAAATTTGTCTGCTTGCCGTTGATATGCAAAACACGTTCTGTACTCCGGGATACGAACTTTTTGTTGCGGGCCGTTCGGGCACAGGAGCGGTGGACGATACAAAACGGCTCTGCGAATTCATATATAAAAATCTTAGTTTTATAACCGAAATTTTCCCGACCCTTGATACGCATCAGCCGATACAAATATTTCACTCGATCTTCCTTGCGAACAACGCGGGGGAACATCCGGCGCCTTATACTCTTATTACTCACGAAGATGTAAAGCGCGGTGTGTGGAAAATTAACGCAGACGCGTGCAGAAGCCTTTCAATCAATCCGGAATATGCACAGGAACATCTTCTTCATTACACAAGTGAATTAAAGGAAAG
>JBJKTB010000087.1:0-4013 GCA_046703345.1 Ignavibacteriaceae bacterium | reverse complement strand
ATGGAAATCGGTCCGTTATCCAGAGAATTTCTGGAATATATCAAGAATATCAAACGATATTCGGATAATTCCGTGAAGGCTTATACCGAGGATCTTCTTGGCTTCTCGGAATTCTGCGAACGTAATTCCAGATTGGATATAAACGGCATCAATGAGAAATTATTAAAATTATATTTAATGGATCTTAATCAAGCCGGTCTCGATAAGAAATCCATTTCCAGAAAGTTATCCTCTTTAAGAGGACTGTTTAAATACGCCTATGTACATTCCATAATTCCGGCAAATCCTGCAGCGCTTATTTCAAATCCGAAAATGAAAAGAAAGCTCCCTGAAATTACAACCACCGATGCTATTTTGAGTATTTTTCGTGAAGCGGAATTATCGGAAAGCAAAGGAGATGCTGATCTGGTTAAAGTAATTTTCGAAATACTTTACGGCTGCGCTCTTCGAGTATCGGAACTGTGCGGTTTAAACCGCGGGGACCTTGACCTGAATGAGAAGATTCTGCGCGTAAAAGGAAAAGGGAACAAGATGAGGATAGTTCCGGTCGGAAGCAAATCCGTTTCTGTTATTAATGATTACTTAAAAGACAAGACGTACGGGGGACCCCAAGACGCGCTGCTGACAAACAGCAGCGGAAGAAGAATTTATCCGAGATTAGTCTATCGAATAGTAAACAAGTATCTAACAAAAGTTTCCGATATTAAAAAGAAAAGTCCGCACGTACTGCGGCACAGTGCGGCTACTCATATGCTCGATAAAGGAGCAGACCTTCGCGCCGTGAAAGAAATTCTGGGACATGAAAATCTTTCTACAACTCAGATCTATACTCACGTAAGCATAGAAAGATTGAAGTCCGCTTATAAAAAAGCTCATCCAAAATATAAATAAAAGGGAGGTATTTATGAATATCACGATAACGGCTAGAAAATTCAAAGCACACGATACCTTAAAAGAATTCATTACCGGAGAGATCGCCTCTCTGGAAAAATTTAGCGACGATATTCTCAGCGCAGATGTTATATTAAGTTACCTCAACAGTAAAGACAGTACAAAATCGGCAGAGGTTATTTTGCAGGTGCCGGGGCAGACTCTTGCCGCAGCCGAGGAGACCGACGATTTTAAGAAGTCGGTTAGCGCGGCAGTCGAAAAATTATCGAGTCAGCTTAAAAAATTAAAATCAAGAAGAGAAGCCAGAATCAAATCATGAAGATAGATCAGAAATCAATCTCAAGAAAAGAATTTATAACCGTAGAGTTCTTATATCAAAACTCGAAGGAAAAATTCAGGCTGAAATTGTATTCTGACAAATCAGGATTCGGCGGGAAGATTTATGATCAGAATCTGCACCGGCCGGGGTTAGCCCTGGCCGGATTTGTAGACTTGTTCTCTTACTCAAGAGTACAGGTCTTCGGCAACACAGAGATGAGATACCTGGATCAGCTGACCGACGACAAAAAGAAGGAAACTCTCGAGAGACTTTTTAAATTCGACATACCCTGCATTATACTGACCGACAACAACAAACCATTTTCTCTCCTTACCGAGATAGCCGATAAATACCACATACCTGTTTTCGGTTCGGAGTTTGATACAACAAAACTGGTTTATCTAGTCGGTGATTTTTTAGACGACCAGTTCGCGCCGAGAATTTCAATACACGGATCATTCTGCGATGTGTACGGCGTGGGAATGCTCTTCGTCGGCAAGAGCGGCATCGGAAAAAGCGAAGTTGCTCTCGATCTCATCGAAAGGGGACACAGGCTAGTTGCCGACGACGTTATAATACTCACAAAAAAAGGAGAGGGAATCCTTATGGGTTCCGGTACCAACCTTGTAAAACATTTTATGGAAATAAGAGGGCTTGGACTTATAGACGTTGAGAGGATGTTCGGCATCCGTGCCATCCGATATCAGAAACGGCTAGAGGTAATAGTCGAACTGGAAGTTTGGGACGAGAAAGCCGAGTATACCAGGACAGGACTTGACGGGAATTTCGTGAAAATCTCCAATGTGGATATTCCTTACGTAAAGCTTCCTATACTTCCTGGCAAAAATATTACTGTCATTTCTGAGGTAATTAGTTTAAATTACCTTTTGAAACACTACGGCTACGACGCGGCAACCTACTTTCAGAACAGATTGAAAAGAAGGTTAAAAGGGGAAGACACAGACAGTATAAGGGGCGTAGATTATTTTGAACATGATTTCGAATAAGCTTCGTTAACCTCTTGACAAATAAATCTTTATTTTATACATTCCGCACACTGTTATGAAAAAGTTATACTACTTTTCGAAATCAAAGCTGCAATTCGTCGAAATTAGAAACTATAAAGCCAAGGTGGCCGTTTATTTTTCGTCGGCGGTGGTCGTTTTAAGTCTTTTGATTTTCGGGGGATATTTTTTCATTAGCTCCATAGCTAATCCCAGCCACAGTTTATCTTCTTTGCGCTCCGAAAACCGCGTATTGAAGGAAAACATGGATGAAATTATGTCTCATTACAAGAGCTTAAACGCCGAACTGGATAGTTTGACAAAAATAAACAACGATCTTAGACTTGCTGTAAATCTTCATCCGGTTTCTTCAGACGAAAGCATGCTGGGTATAGGCGGCGGCTCGTTCGATAATCAATTGGATTTCGTAAAAGATCCGTCAGAAAAAGAACTGAAAAAAGTTCTTGCATTCGTGGATGATGTTTCCCGTAAAGTAGCTTTTGAGAAGGCTCAATATTCCGAAATTTCGCAGAAGCTGAAGGAAAATCAGAAATTATATAAAGCAATTCCCGCTATAAAACCATGCAACGGACCTATCGGGGACACTTTCGGAATGAGGCTTCACCCGATTCTGCACATCTGGCGCATGCATGAAGGTGTTGATATCATCGCCGATGTGGGAACGCCGGTTTATTCAACCGGCGACGGAGTGGTTGATTTTGTCGGGCACAGAGGCGGTTACGGTTTAACCGTCGAGATTGATCACGGCTTCGGGTATAGAACTATTTACGGTCATTTAAGTAAAACAATTGTAAAGGAAGGTCAAAAAGTTAACAGGGGACAGGAGATAGCCAAAACTGGTGATACTGGGCTGTCCACCGGGCCGCATCTGCATTATGAAGTTGAGCACGATGGTGTAAAATTAAATCCCGTTGACTTTTTCTTCGGTAATCTGGGATTTTTCGAACTAACGGCTAAAAAATAAACTTTTGTGGAGACACTAATATGATATGGACGGTTGAACTGGCTTCTTATCTGGATGATGCACCCTGGCCGGCTACTAAAGAGGAATTGATTGATTACGCCGAAAGAATAGGAGCTCCGTACGAGGTTGTTGAGAATTTGATTGAACTGGAAGACTCCGACGAACCTTATGAGTCGATTGAAGATATTTGGCCTGATTACCCCTCGGATGAGGATTTCTTCTATAACGAAGATGATTATTAAATATAAGGCGCTGCAAGCGCCTTTTTTCTTGCATTATGAATAAACTTTGGACGGGAATATACGGCCAGCTGCCGGTCATTCAGGCTTTTGAACGCCTGATCGATTCTTCCAGAATTCCGCATGCCTTTCTTTTCCAGGGAATTGACGGTGTCGGCAAAGATTTCGTTGCCAACCGCTTCGCTCAGGTTTTAAACGCCGAATTCCTTGATGCGGCTTCTTCGGAAAGGATAAGCAGTTCAATTGAAAATTATTCAGAGCCGTATATCAAGTACATCTTCCCGCTGCCTCGAGGAAGGAACGAAAACGAGAGCAGCGGTCCTACCGAAAAACTCAGCAACGACGAGCTGCAGACTGTTAAAGATGAAATCGGAAAGAAGATAAAAAACCCCTATCATAAAATTTCAATTCCCAAAGCGTCCAATATTAAAATCAGCTCAATAAGAGATATAAAAAAATTCCTCTCGCTTAACTTCAGCGATATAATGTTCAGGATTATTCTCATCTCCGGAGCTCATCTAATGAACGAGGAAGCGCAAAATGCTCTTCTGAAAAACCTTGAGGAGCCGCCTGAA
>JBJKTB010000086.1:0-3713 GCA_046703345.1 Ignavibacteriaceae bacterium | reverse complement strand
TATTTTATCACGATTCTACTTTTATTATGCGCGACTCCGTTATCAACAGAACAGATACATCGCGTTATAATTCGCCGATTCATTTTTATTACGTAAAAAATTTAAGCATCGCCTCAAACCTTCCGGTCTCAATAGAAGCAGACCTTCCGGACGGCACAGTATTAAAATCGTCTGCTCATACAGTAAGCTTGGGCAGCTACTTCTACTTCAACGGAGACGAGGTAATCCCGATACTTAACAGAAACTATGTTCTGGCAAGATGGCAGACGAACAGCAACGAAGACAATCCGGTATACTTTCTTCCGAAGCTTTCCGTAGTTTATTATAAGAAAGACACCGGTCCGGGAGTAATTTTCTCAAAAGAAATTCCGTACGACTATATTCAAAGCGGCGGTGTTACCAAGGCAGCATATCCGCATATATCGAGCGGCAACTATCTTACTTACAATATGAGCGCGATTAAACAGGCAATAGAAGGAATTGCACCCCAAGGCGCTGATAAATCCGATTACTGCATCCAGAAAATCGTGCTGGAAGTTTTTATCTTCGATCAGAGTATGGCATCTTATGTTTCCTCCATACAGACATTCCTTGACGGGTTCACGGTGCAGACCGAAGCTCCGGATATAACAAATATCAGCGGCGGATACGGAGTCTTCGGCTGTTATGCGCGGAGAGTTGAGAAATTTTATTTGTCGGCCAGTTATATAAGCTCGCTTGGCTACACTCCCGCGTTCTAAAATATGCCGTTATGATTTGGCCGGTTAAATTAATAAATTTAATTTTTCAATCAGCGCTTCGGAAAACTTGCACTGACCTTTTCATCTAAAAACAGATACAAAGATTGTTATTAACAGTCATAATATATTTTTTAATTATTATCTTCCTCGCGATGAACGCAGCCGTTTTATCAGCCGTTGCAGGAAGCAGGCTTAATAATTCCGGGTCAGATGAGCTGCTGCGGTTATCAGTAATAACGGCCGCGCGGAATGAAGAGAAAAATATTGCTGATTTGATAGAATCAATAGAAAGTGTGAATTATCCTACAGATATGTTTGAACTGATAATTGTAGACGACGGGTCCGACGACAATACATTTGCCGCAGCTGAAAATATATTAACTGGAAAGCGGAACTTTCGAATTATTAAGGCTGAAAATAAACAGCTTCCGGCAAAGAGAGGCGCGCTTTCGATAGGAATATCCGAAGCGAAGCATCCGTTTATCGTAATTACGGATGCAGACTGCCGCCCCGAAAAAAACTGGCTCGCGTATTACAACGAAATGTTCAAAGAAAAATATGATTTTGTATTCGGCGCAGCTCCTTTCTTCAAAGCTGAAAATTTTGCGGGCAGAATATCCTGCTTCGAAAATTTCAGGAATGCATTGCTTGCATTTTCTTCGGCAAAGCTGGGAATTCCGTACACGGCGGCTGCAAGAAATTTCGGTTTCCGCAAAGACGCTTACCAAAAAGTGAACGGCTATACGAATACGACCGACACGCTAAGCGGTGATGACGACCTTCTTCTGCGGGAAGCTGTTAAACATAAAATGAAGATCGGCGCAGCTATCAGAAAAGGCGCTTTCGTTTATTCGGCCGCCGCCGGAAGCCTTCGCGAATATTTTATCCGGCGTTCGAGGCACACAAAAACTTCATTTCATTATCTCTTAAAGAGCCGCATCTTATTAACCGTCTGGCACTCCGTAAATCTGTTATTTCTTTTTTCACCGGTTCTGTTTTTTATTAATCCCGTTTTTGTTTCTCTGTTTTTCATTAAAATGATGACGGACATCATCGTTACTTCAGCAGCGCAGGATAAAATCGGATACAGGTTTAACCTGCCCGAAAAAATTTATCTTCAATTTTTTTATGAAATATTTCTTATAATAAATTTTTTCGGCGCTGTGTTCCAAAAAGAAAGATGGAAATGAAGGAAGAAACCATACCGGTCTGGCTAGATTCTTCGCATCCGAATTTCTTGAGATGGAAGCGCGGCAGAGAACTTTCTGTTGAAAGAGGAAAATTTGTCAAGTCTGTCAGCGCTAAATATCTTAATCCGATCGGATTAAGAATTCTCGATCTCGGCTCAGGCGAAGGCGGAACTTCCAAAGTGTTTGAGGAAGAAAATTTTGTTGTAAGTCTGGATATTAGTAAAGTCAGACTGATGCGTCAGGCTGCAAGCGGTCAGTCGTGTGCTAAAATTAATGGCACAGGCGCCGGTCTTCCTTTTAAAAAAAATTCATTCGACTTGATAATACTTCAGGATGTAATAGAGCACGTTGAAAAACGGAATGAGCTTATACAAAGTCTTTTCGAAGCGCTGAAAGAAAACGGATATCTATATTTAAGCACACCGAACAAATTTTCAATTCTGAACATTATCTCCGATCCTCACTGGGGGCTTCCGCTGCTGTCTTTATTCAGCCGTGAAAAGATAAAAAAATATTTTTTGAAGATCTTCAGGAAAGATGAAATAAACCGCGTTGATATTGCCGAGCTTCTTTCGTTAAAAGATCTTCAAAAATTATTTGGAAAGGAATTTAAATTTCATTTAAATACAAAATATTCGGTTCAAAAACTTCTTGAAGGCGACAGAGGAATTGTCTGGAGTGGTTTTCATTTAAGCTTGGTTAAAATTCTGAAGAATATAAAACTTGATAAACTTATCTTAATGGCATCTAACGACGCGCCGGGATTTTTAAACAAATATCTGAATCCTACATTTTACATCATGCTTGAGAAGAAACCATAATAATGCTTAGGGAAATTTTAATTGCAAATACCTTTTGATTTATATAAGTAAAAATATATTTTTGAACTTTAAGAATGTAGCAAAGCGAATATGGAATATAAAAAACTCGCAGAGAAAGCCGTTGAGGCAAAAAAAATCGCTTACCCGCCTTATTCAAAATTCCACGTAGGGGCCGCACTTTTAACCGAGGACGATAAAATTTATCTCGGGGGAAATATTGAAACACCGTCGTACAGCTTAACTATTTGCGCCGAGAGAACCGCAGTGTTCAAGGCATTTTCTGAAGGCGAGCGGAAGTTCAAAGCAATAGCTATAGCCAGCGATTCGCCCAATTACTGCCCGCCCTGCGGATCCTGCCGTCAGGTGCTGCTAGATTTATGCGGCGACATCGACGTAATAATGATAAATCATAAAGACGAGCTTAAGATTCTGAAACTAACAGAGCTGATCCCGTTTGCCTTCGGCGACAAGGATCTTCTTTAACGGTAAAATTTATAATTAAAAGAAATTTAAAGCATGATTGAAAGAGCGCCGCATTCCATGCCCAAAGAGACGGGATGGATAGAAGTGATTGCCGGTTGTATGTTCAGCGGCAAAACCGAAGAACTTATCCGCAGGCTGAGAAGAGCCAAAATAGCAAAGCAGGACGTAAAAATATTTAAGCCGAGAATTGACGACCGATATTCCAAATCGGATATTGTGTCGCACAGCGAGCAGTCGCTGCCCTCTATTTTAATCGACGATATTAACGAAGTACCCGAACTGGCGAAAGAAGCCGAAGTAGTAGGCATTGATGAAGCGCAGTTTTTCTCGAACGACATAGTGGAAATCTGCAATAAGCTGGCCAATGACGGGAAACGCGTAATAATAGCGGGATTAGACCAGGACTACAGAGGAGTTCCTTTCGAGCCGATGCCGCAGCTTTTAGCAATAGCGGAATACATAACAAAAACTCTGGCAAT
>JBJKTB010000085.1:0-3232 GCA_046703345.1 Ignavibacteriaceae bacterium | reverse complement strand
TTCTTCGGCACGCCGGGTTGAAGTATCTCGTCCCAGCCGATCATCTTCTTACCGTGCTTAGTAATTATGCGCAGAATCTTTTGATTAAAATATGTTTGAAGTTCCGCTGTTGTTTTATAACCGTGTTTTTTCATGAAGGCTTGAATTTCTTTGTTTGCTCCCCAGTCTTTTCCGTTATTCTCGTCGCCTCCTATATGAAAATATTCGTCGGGGAATAACCCGGCCATCTCGCCGAAAAGCTTATCGAGAAATTTATAAGTAGCTGGAATTGTCGGATTGAGAACCGCGTTGCTGACTCCCCATTTTCTCCAGATTGTATAAGGACCCGGAGCGCTTGCCAGTTCGGGATGAGATACAAGCCAGGCCTGTGTGTGTCCCGGAACGTCGAACTCAGGAATAACTCTTATTCCTCTGGCTGCGGCATAAGAAACTATATCTTTTATCTGCGCCTGGGTGAAATAATTTCCGTCAGAACCTAATTTTGTAAGTTCAGGAAAGATCTTGCTCTGCACGCGAAACCCCTGGTCGTCGCTAAGATGAAGATGCAATACGTTCATCTTCATAAATTCCATTGCGTTAAGATTCCGTTTTATGACGTCAACCGGCATAAAATGTCTGGCAGCATCTATCATCAAACCGCGCCAGGCAAATCTGGGTTTATCTTCTATCTTTACACAAGGGAAATAATATCCGCCGTTGCCAACCTTCAATAGCTGCAGAACGGTTTCAAGTCCGTGCATTGCGCCGAGATCTGTTTCTGCGCTGAGTTTGATTTTCTGCGGAGTAATCTCTAGTTCGTAAGATTCATTTTCATGAAGCCCTAGTCGGCCGGGCTTCTTACAGTATACTATCATCTGCGAGGTATCGCTATTGCTTGAATCTGTCACAAAGCCTTGAGAAAAGAAGAATCCGGTTCTTCCGGAAAGATGCCTGAGCATACTAGTAGCCGCACTGTAAATTCTCGGATTCGGATTTCCATGCACTGAGATTGAAAATGCCGTATCGAGTCTGAATACGCCGTTAAGTTTTACGACTTTTGCCGGTACGGGCATCAGGTTAAGTTCAGCGCCCTCGTCTTGAGAATAAATTAGTGTTGAGGATAAAAACAAAAGTAAGGCAAGGATTGAGCCGATTTTTAAATATTTCATTTTACCTCTTTATACGGGATGTTAGAATTTTTGATAAACACGAATAATAATTACTGCTGGAGCGATTTTGTCGCCCGGTATAATATTAACTTTCACCGTTCACAATCTCTCGAAGTACTTTAAGCGCGTAAAGAATTTCTTCATCTGAATTATAAAAATGAGGGGCAAATCTTATTCCTGCGCCTTCCCGGTAATCAATAAGGATTTCTCTCTTCAAAAGCTCCTGAGAAATTTCAAAAGAACCCGGCATGTCAATTGTTACCGTACCTCCCCTTCTCTCGGGATCGATAGGAGTTTTCAGTTCATAATTTTCTCTCAGGGCTTCTTCAATTATAAGAGAAGTTTGCCGAATCGATTTCTCTCTGATCTTTTGTATTCCGGCTTTAGCTACGATCTTCGGTCCTTCCTGAGCGGCGTACATTGCCGGTATTGATGGTGTGCCGTTCATAAATCTGTAAGCCGTATCAGTATATTCCATTTTTTCTTCAAAAGCGAAAGGATTTTTATGTGCCAGCCATCCGGTTATTTTCGGTTCAAGTTTATTTCTTAATTCAGGCTCTATCCACAGAAAGGCTCCTCCCGGACCGCCGCATAGCCATTTAAGAACGCCGCCTATTAAAATATCCGCCCCCATATCCTTAACATCCACGGGGATGGTTCCCACGGAATGATATGCGTCTACTATAACTATTGCCCCTGCCGCATGCGCTTTTTCGGCAATGGATTTTACATCCATTATGTAAGCGCTTTTAAAATAAACATGAGATATCGGAACCAATAAAGTTCTTTCGTCAATCGCGTCGATTATTTTTTCAACCGGAGGAGTGATACCGTCGTCTGATTTTATTATTTCAATTTCGGCACCGAGAGAACGAGCGAATTTTTCGAAGACATACATGTCGGAAGGAAATTCAAGGTCACTGTATATTACTTTATTTCTTTTCGAATTAAAGTCAAAAGAGGAAACGAGAATCGATTGTAGCAGTGAGATGTTTGTGTGCATCGTTATTTCATTCTTCCCGGCGCCAATTAATGGCGCTATCAGGTTTCCAGTATTCATTGACAAATCCCACCAAACTTCTTCCCACGCTCTTACGCCTCGGGAACTCCAGGTCAGTGCATATTCGTTCATCCGGTCGAACACAGTACGCGGCATGGCACCCAAAGAATTTGAAATAAGGTATGTAGTCTTTTCAAGTATTGGAAAATTATCTCTCCACTCAAGAAGTTCGTCTTCAATCATTTTCTCAGGACTCCTTCCCCTTTTTAATATTTTTTGCATACAGCATAAATTAGTTAAAGTAATTTTAGGGATAAATTAAATAATTTTAAAATAAAAGAGGCTGTCTCCAAAGTAATATTTTTCTATAAAAATGAATTACCGCTTAAATCTATTGAAACCGATTCGTCTGGGTAGAAGATTTCGCGTAATCTTATTTTATATATTACTTTTCAGACAGCCGTATATAATTAAATTAGGCCGATTACCATGCGTAAGCTTCGGGAGCTTGATTGCCCGGGCCCGGCCATATTTCATCAAGTTTTTTCAACACGTCTTCAGAAAGCTCAATATCAACAGCGGCAGCGCTTTGCTCGAACTGCTCCAGAGTTCTGGGACCGATTATCGGAGAAGTAATATCGGGATTATGAAGCATCCATGCTAAAGCAACATCTGCCGGTTTAACATTTATCTCTTTGCACAATTTCTCATAAGCTTCAATCTGCGGTCTTAATTTCTCAACTGACTTCTGCAAAGCTTCGCGGCCTCTGCGCCAGCTGCTCTCTACCTTATCCAAAACTCCGCATAATATTCCGCCGCCCAACGGGCTCCAGGGTATTAGGCCTACTCCCATTGCCCGGCATGCAGGAATAACTTCGAGTTCTATGTGCCTGTTGCGCAGACTGTAAATACTTTGTTCGGATACAAGCCCCAGGAAGTTTCTCTGCTTAGCAGTATAGTTAGCTTCAACTATATTCCACGCGGCAAAATTGCTGCTGCCTACGTATAGCACTTTTCCTTCTCTCACCAATTGCTCCATTGCCTGCCAGATTTCCTCCCATGGTGTTTCTCTGTCAACGTGATG
>JBJKTB010000084.1:0-2732 GCA_046703345.1 Ignavibacteriaceae bacterium | reverse complement strand
AAGGCGTTTTACTATCTTCCCTTCCGGCCCCGTCTGATGCGTAACGAGTGTCATCCCGAGCATACTCTCTGAGAATTGTCTTACTTCGTCCAGACTCTTGGCCACTTTCACTCCGCCGCCTTTTCCTCTTCCTCCGGCATGAATTTGTGCTTTCACTACCCATACATTTCCGCCGAGTTCTGATTCGGCTATATTTACCGCTTCATCCGCGGAGATTGCGACCTTTCCGTTAGGAACAGCAACGTTGAATTTTCTCAAGATTGCTTTTGCCTGATATTCGTGAATCTTCATTTAAAATCCTTTTTTTTGTTTCGTTTTTGAGCGCTAAAACTCTTCAATTCTGAATTTTAACTGCAAGTGATATAATTTTTAAAAAATAATCTAAAAATTACGGCTTTTACGTTTTATAAGCAATTTAAAGTGACCTGAAAACCATCTGTATTTTATTGATTATTTAAGACGAAATCATTCAACCAATTGCCGCTTCCCTAATACCCTGCACTTTCATTTTATCTCAATTTTTAGTTAAAATGAAGTTAATAAATCGCGCTGCTTGGATTTAAAGTAGTCTCGACTTATTTTCACAACCAAAAATGGGAGAAAGATAATGGGAATGGCTGGTTCTTATAAAACTATTCCGCAGATGTATGAATATCTTACAGAAGAGTATGCTAAGACTGCCAAGAATTTTTTGCTGATGCGCAAAGTTGAAGGGAAATTTCAAGGTATAAGTTACGCCGAATTTAAAGAACAGACTGAGAATTTTGCATGCGGACTTTCTTCCCTCGGCGTTAAAAAGGGAGATAAGGTTGCCATCATTTCCGAAAACAGACCCGAATGGGTTTATTCGGACATGGCCATACTTGGTTTAGGTGCCGTTGATGTTCCGATTTATCCTTCACTAACAGCAGAATCGGTCGAGTTTATACTTAATAACTCCGAAGCAGTTGCCGTTATTTTATCGAATAAATTCCAGTTAAACAAACTTCTTAAAATAAAAAGCAATTGCAGACATCTTAAGAATATTATAGTAATGAACCAGAAAGATGCACCGGAAGACGACAATTCTATAATCAGCTTTTCAAAAGTACAGGAAAGCGGAATTCTCCTGAAGGCAAACAAAAAAAATTTCTTTAAAGAAAGTATCAGCAGGGTAGATGAGCACGATCTTTGCACCATAATATACACTTCAGGCACTACCGGCGAACCGAAAGGCGTGATGCTTACTCATAAAAATATTTTGTCAAATGTAATTTCCGCGCTTGAAACTTTTCCCATCGGAAACGACGACATCTTTCTATCTTTCCTTCCGCTCTGCCACATCTTCGAGCGTATGGCAGGATATTATACCGCCTTCTCTTCCGGCGGAATGATATGCTACGCCGAAGGCATAGAATCGGTAGCGCAGAATATGATCGAAATTAGTCCGACTATAATGACGACGGTACCGAGATTGTTCGAGAGAATCTATTCCAAAATAATTAAAAGCATTGAATCACAGCCGGCTAACAAGCAGAAAATTTTCTACTGGGCTGTTGAAATAGGCAAACAGTTCGCTGCGGCAAAAAAAATGGGAAAGATTCCTGTAACGCTGTCAGTTAAGCATAAACTTGCTGATAAACTGGTCTTCTCAAAACTCAGAGAGAAAACCGGCGGTAAATTAAGATTTTTTATTTCCGGCGGCGCTCCGCTGTCGCGCGAGCTCGGAGAATTTTTTGAAGCAATAGGACTTCAGATAATAGAAGGTTACGGACTGACGGAATCATCGCCGGTGATTGCAGCCAATAAGATTGACGATTACAAATTCGGCACAGTTGGAAAAACTTTTCCCGGTGTGGAAATTAAGATCGCTGCCGACGGCGAAATACTGGCCAGAGGGCCGAACATCATGCAGGGTTATTTCAAAAATAAAAAGGAAACCGAGGAAACACTTAAAGACGGCTGGCGGCATACGGGCGATATAGGCGTGTTCGATTCAGACGGCTTCCTCATAATAACCGACAGAAAAAAACATCTCTTTAAAACTTCCGCAGGAAAATATATTCCACCTTCCCCTATTGATAATTTATTTCTTACTAGCAAATACATCTTTCATTTTGTGCTAATCGGCGACAGAAGAATGTTTCTCAGCGCTTTAATTGTACCCGACTTCGAAGCGGTAAAAGAATACGCTGACACGCATAAAATTAATTACTCCAAGATTGAAGAGCTGGTTAATACTAAAGAGATTAACGACCTGATTGAAAACGACATGGCAAAAATTCAGAAGAAGCTTGCCAACTATGAGCGGGTAAGAAAATTTAAGCTGCTCGACAGAGCGTTTTCTATGGAAAGCGGAGAGATTACGCCGAGTCTAAAAGTAAGAAGAAAATTTGTTGAAGAGAGATATAAGGCTCTGATCGAGGAGATGTACGAAGGCAAACAGAGTTAGCCGGAATACACCTCCAGGTGAGTACCTAAAATAGTTCATCAAATTTTTTTAAGGCTGAATAATAATTCATTAATAATCAGCCGCGCATCGCCGTCAATGACTGGCAAGTATGTCGATTATTGATTTATGCACTGCGCCGTTGGTAGCAAGAATCTTCTTGGAGAAGATGTCCGCTTCCCTGCCGTCAAATCCGGTTACCAAACCGCCGGCTTCCTCAACTATTAATTTACCCGCGCACATGTCCCATGGATGAAGATAAACTTCCCAGAATCCGTCGAACACCCCTTTAGCCACATAACAA
>JBJKTB010000083.1:0-6075 GCA_046703345.1 Ignavibacteriaceae bacterium | reverse complement strand
ATATCATTTACGCGGTTCTCGATAATCAGTTCTTCAGGAAAAAAGATAAAGAGGAGACGGGGCTTACCAGAGAAAAGATAGCCAAAATGAGCAGAGAAGAATTTCTGAAAATAAAGAAAGACGACCTGAATAAATTCATGGACGAAAACAGTTTCCCCGGGAAATACAACGCGGACAAAATTTTTGAAATGGTTAAGAACGGGAAAATAACTCCCAAAGACGTAGCGTTCTACCTGGAGGACGCCGATCAGCAGCTTTATGATACGCCGGTTATAGGTACACAGGTTTACCGTTCCGATGATGCAGGAAAAACTTGGAAGAAAACTCACGACGGTTACCTGGATGATCTTTATTATTCTTACGGATATTATTTCGGGCAGATAAGAGTTAACCCGGAGAACGACAAAGAAATTTTCCTTCTCGGAGTTCCCGCAATTAAATCGGAGGACGGCGGAAAAACTTTCTCATCGATCGACGCCGACAATGTGCACGGCGATTACCACGCCTTGTGGATCGATCCCAACAGGTCCGGACACATTATCATCGGCAACGACGGAGGTATTAATATTTCTTACGACAACGGAAAGACCTGGTTTAAAGCCAATACTCCGGCGGTTGGACAGTTTTACAGCGTTGCCGTGGATATGGACAAGCCTTTTAATGTTTACGGCGGACTGCAGGACAACGGCGTGTGGTACGGCCCCAGCAATAATACTCCCGATTATTCATGGTACGCAACAGGTCAGTATCCTTTCAAAGCAATAATGGGCGGCGACGGTATGCAGGTTGCCGTTGATACTACCGACAACAATACTGTTTACACCGGATTCCAGTTCGGCTATTACTACAGAGTAAACAAGAACACGGGCGAGTCACAATCGGTAAAACCGGTAAACGATATCGGCACTCCGAATCTCCGCTTCAACTGGGAATCGCCTATCTGGCTGTCATCTCATAACCATGATATTTTTTACATCGGCTCCGACATACTTTACCGCTCGCTGAATAAGGGAAAAGATCTTCAGCCGATTTCCGGCGACCTGACTAATGGCGGACAGAAAGGCAATGTGCCTTCGGGTACTTTAACCTCAATCTGCGAATCGCCGCTTAAGTTCGGACTAATATATACCGGCAGCGACGACGGGCTTGTACACGTAACCAAAGACGGAGGCAGCAGCTGGCTGCTTATTTCAAATTCTCTTCCTCAAAATTTATGGGTAAGCAGGGTAACCGCTTCCATGCACGATACCGGCACTGTTTATGTCTCTCTAAACGGCTACAGATGGGATGATTTTAATTCTTACCTTTACCGCTCTACCGATTACGGAACAAGCTGGCAGAGAATAGGTCTGGATCTTCCCGCGGAACCCATCAATGTTGTGAAAGACGATCCCGTCAATCCGGACATACTTTACGTGGGAACCGACCACGGGCTTTACGTTTCTCTCGACGCAGGAAAATCATTCATGCCTTTCTTTAAAGGAATGCCGCAGGTTCCGGTTCACGATCTTGCGGTTCAGCCGAGGGATAAAAAAATTGCCGTCGCTACTCACGGCCGCTCGTTATATGTCGGCGACGTTAGTTTAATTGAGCAGCTTACCGACAGCGTTCTTACTAAAAAGCTATATGCCTTCCCTATTCACGGCGCAGCTTACAGCAGTTCGTGGGGAAAACGGGGCTATACATGGGGCGAGCCTTACGAACCTAAAATGCAAATTGCTTATTTCGCTGGCGGAAACGGAACAGTAAAGTTAAAAGTAATAACGGAAGATTCTAAAATTCTAAATGAGATGACGGATACCTGCGACCACGGATTGAATTACTACACCTATGATTTTTCGGTTGAGCCTTCCAAAGTCGAATCATATAAAAAATTTATTTCGGGAAAATTCAAAGATTCAGATAAATATAAATTCGAAGAGACGGACACTAAGAAAACTTATCTTCGTCCGGGCAAATATTATCTTCAGCTTGAATATGCAGGCGTAATAGAAAAACACTCATTTGAAATTAAACCGCCTAGAGAAAGCAGGAGAGAGCGCGAAGAACTCGGACCGTAAAATTTATATTTCAACATTTCAAAGTTTTATGTTTAGATATACTGTAGGGGTTTGATTAATCAAACCCCTGCTTTTTTATAAATACAAATAAGATCTATTCCTAAACACCAAAATTTTATTTCAGCTTCTTAAGGATCCTTCCACTTTTTCCTTCAATATTTAATGAGATATTTTTTCCGGAGGATTTAATCTTTCCCCCGTTCAGCAGATCGCGGTAAGTTGTTTTGCCGCGTACCTCAAGTTCTACATATCTGCCTGATGCGCTGTTGTTAAGTACTATTATTATTTGTTCACCCTTATAATTTCTGGAGAAAGCGAAGACGTCGTTTTTATCATCCGTCATGATGGTTTTAAAATCCCCCAATCGCAGAGCCGCGCTGCTGTTTCTTATATGAATCAGCTTTCTGTAATAATTAAAGAGATCATGGCTGAATTCCACCTTGCACGGTTTGCTTCGTTTCGACTGGTCCGGCAGATAAATTTCATCTTCGTAGTCCATATCTTCCCAAACCATCGGCTTTCGGCAGCACGGATCATTCGCGCCCCACATGCCCGCTTCGTCGCCGTAATATA
The DNA here is from genome assembly GCA_046703345.1 of Ignavibacteriaceae bacterium. Lineage (GTDB taxonomy): Bacteria > Bacteroidota > Ignavibacteria > Ignavibacteriales > Ignavibacteriaceae > FEN-1297. The sequence goes on along the minus strand of JBJKTB010000083.1, from coordinate 3,442 downwards.
TCATCGGCGCTCCCGGGTAAGTCATCTGAAATATTACCATCAGCTTTTGTATTCTTATTTCTTCCTCTCCTGGCTTTCCGGTATCGTACAAATGATTACTTCCCTTTGATAAAGGGAAATATTTTTTCCAGCTTCTGTAGGAGCCGAGATTTCTGTTTACTACATGCGATGCGATCCTGTTTGTGTCGTGGCTGTCAAACAAGTTCTGCTGAGCATAATCTACTCCCGCCGGAAACGCCTCTCTCAGCTGCCTGAGCCGCTCATCAAATTTGCTCGCGGAAATTTTCCGCCTCTCGATAAAATATTCGGCACAGATAAAAGCGAAATTATAATTCATCACCGCATCGAACTCGTCTCCCTGCAAAAATGGCTTAAGAACTTTTACCGGATCAATTATCTCGGCTGTTAAGTAAGCTTGAGGATTAATTCCTTTTACAAATTTTCGCCAGTCCTTCCAGAAATTATGCTTCACTAAAAACGCAACGTCCAGCCTCCAGCCGTCTATTCCGTCTGCAGGATTTCCGTCGCCGTCCGGGTCCATCCATCTGCGTGTAATATCAAAGATATATTTCTTCGGCCCTTCAGTTATTCCGTTCTTATCCTGCTTCCACTCTGGAAGTTCTCTTACGCCGTTCCATCCGCTGTAATTAAATTTTGTTTTCTTAACTCTGTCGTCCCATGATTTAATTTTAAACCAGTCTTTGTACAACGATTTTTTCTGTCTCGCCGCTGCATCTTTAAACGCCCATGAATTCATCCCCATATGGTTGAACACGCCGTCGAATATCACACGCATATGCCTGCGGTGAATTTCCTTTATCAGCTTGAGCATCAGCAAATCCGCCGAAGTCCGCTTCCATGTTGAAGGGTCGCCGGGAGTTTCACCCGCGATTATTTTCTTGTCGCCTTGAGGATCTGGGCCGAAGTGAGGATCTATGTGATGGTAAGTAGATGCGTCGTACTTATGACTCGAAGGCGAAGCAAATACCGGATTCAGATAAACAGCGGTGATGCCGAGATCCTGTAGATAATCCAATTTATCAATAATGCCCTGAATATCGCCGCCGTATCTTCTGCGCTGAATATTGAACCAGACATCCTTTCCGTTCTTCTTTTCGTAAGGCTGAAGTTTGTACCAGTCAGATGTCCATGGATGAATACGCCACGGCGACGCGTGATCATGCGGCCAGGAACCTTCCAGAGATTTTTTAACCGGATCGTTTTTCCTATCGCCGTTTCTAAAGCGCTCGGGAAATATTTGATACCATACAGCCTCCTTGGCCCACGCCGGCACGAATTCTTTAGCTTTTTTCCGATTGGATCTTTGTTCCATCTTATTTCATGATTTACTTAAACATATCTTTATTCATTTTATCGGACCCGGCTTCATATTTATACCGGAATATGCCGGTAATATCCTTATATATACAAACTTTTGACATGATGCCTGTAAATATTTTCTTTTATTTTGTACATTAGCAACTTATAAAATAGCGGTTACTTTTTATACTGCCGTTCCGAAAAAAATTTTGCCGTACCATAAATGCACGGAAGCAGATCATTCCGAAGTTAAGATAAATCGGGGAATATATTTGTCGAAGGCAATTTCCGGCGCGGGCGGTTTCACTCCCGGTTATTTAGAAAACCGGTTTTGTTTTTGTTTATAATTATTTGCAGAGGTAAAAATGAAAGAAGGTCTTAATAAATACAGCAGCCGGTTAACGCAGCAGCGCTCGCAGGTCGGTTCACAGGCTATGCTCCACGGTATCGGATTAACGAATGAAGATTTTAAAAAGCCGCAGGTCGGCATTGCAAGCATGGGATGGGAAGGGAACACTTGTAACATGCACCTTAACGATCTGGCCAAGCTTGTAAAAAAAGGAGTAGTCGACGCCGGGATTATAGGTTTGATCTTTCATACTATCGGAGTAAGCGACGGCATAGCAATGGGCACTGAAGGTATGAAGTTCTCTCTTCCCTCGCGCGACATAATTGCCGATTCTATCGAGACCGTAATGGGCGCGCAGTGGTACGACTCTCTTATAGCGATTCCCGGCTGCGATAAGAATATGCCCGGCTCCGTTATGGCGATGGCCAGACTTAACCGCCCGAGCATTATGATTTACGGAGGAACGATAAGAGCGGGATTTTATAACGGCAAGAAGCTAGACATAGTCTCGGCATTCGAGGCTTACGGCCAGTACCTCTCTAAAGAATTTACCGAGCAGGATCTGGAAAACGTTCTTCATCACGCTTGCCCGGGCCAGGGCGCCTGCGGCGGCATGTATACTGCAAATACTATGGCTTCCGCTATCGAGACTCTGGGAATGAGCCTCCCGTTCAGTTCATCGAGCCCAGCCAACAGCGAACTGAAAGCAAAGGAATGCTACGATGCGGGCAAGGCAATTCTTAATTTGATGGAAATGGATCTTAAGCCGCGCGATATCATGACGAAGAAAGCTTTTGAGAATGCAATCACCGTTGTTATAGCGTTAGGCGGATCCACAAACGCTGCTCTTCATCTTATCGCTATAGCTAAAGCGGCCGGCGTCGGGCTTTCATTAAATGATTTCCAGAAAATATCCGACCGCACTCCTTACCTTGCGGATCTGAAGCCGAGCGGCAAATACGTTATGGAAGATCTTGACCAGGCCGGCGGTGTCCCCGCTGTTCAGAAACTTCTTCTTAAAGAAGGCATGCTCGACGGAAATCTGATGACAGTTACAGGAAAAACTTTGGGAGAAAATATCGAGAAAGCGGCCGACCTTAAAGAAGGACAGAAAATAATTTTCCCGTTGTCTAATCCTATAAAGAAAACCGGCCATCTCCAGATACTTTACGGCAACCTGGCAGAGGAAGGCGCTGTCGCCAAAATTACAGGTAAAGAAGGCTTGAGATTTTCCGGCCCCGCTAAAGTCTATAACTCGGAAGAGGAAACTCTTAAAGCCATAGAGAAGAACGAAGTGATCGCCGGCGATGTAATTGTCATTCGTTACGAAGGCCCTAAAGGCGGACCCGGAATGCGGGAAATGCTCGAGATTACTGCCGCTATTATGGGGGCGGGACTTGGAAAGAGCGTTGCGCATAATACAGACCGACGTTTCTCCGGCGGCACTCACGGTTTTGTAGTCGGTCACATAACACCCGAAGCCCAGACTGGCGGCACTCTGGCTGTTGTTGAGAACGGCGACGTAATAACTATCGACGCGGAAAAAAATACCCTGGTTCTCGATGTTCCGAAGGACGTAATTGAGAAGAGAAAGGAAAACTGGAAGCAGCCGCCCTTTAAAGCAGCAAGCGGAATACTATATAAATATATTAAGAACGTTTCTTCCGCTTCCGAAGGCTGCGTTACGGATGAGTTCTAATCAGAATTTTAATTCAGTTATTTTCTGATCCCGCTGATATCTATTTTTTTTAGCCGGGGGCATGTTTAAAATAA
>JBJKTB010000082.1:0-6107 GCA_046703345.1 Ignavibacteriaceae bacterium | reverse complement strand
ATTTCTTTATAACTGACTTATATTCCTGAATGGACAAGTCGGTTCTGAAACCGGGAATTGACTCAAGCTTATCAAGTGTTCCGCCGGAGTGACCGAGTCCGCGTCCGGAAATCATGGGGACATTCACGCCTGCAGCCGCAGCAATCGGCGCTAGAATTAATGAGGTTTTATCGCCCACGCCGCCGGTAGAATGCTTATCGACTTTTGTTCCGGATATTTTGCTGAGATCTATTACTTTGCCGCTGTAAAGCATGGCTTCTGTAAGAGCGGAGGTTTCTGTTTTGCTCATTCCGTTTAGATAAACCGCCATTAAGAAAGCGGAAAACTGATAATCAGGAATTTTATTTTTTGTATAAGAAGAAACGAGAAATTTTATTTCTTCATTTGATAATCTTTTCCCGTCGCGTTTGTGCCGTATAATTTCTATAGGATTCATGTTCTCAAAATTCTTTGTTGTAAGTTATTAACGGCGTTAAAATTACGGCGTTTTTACGGAAGATGAAAGTTTTTAGGGATAATATCGAATCTCTGTTTGCCAGCATGAATGAGGGATATTCAATGCATTATTATAAACTGAAAACTAAAATGCATAAAACTTCAATCGCCCATGCTATTCTGTGTGATATATTCGAAAAAATGCGATATTAAATCATAATCGCCTTAATTACATTTGTTTACCCTATTTTTATTGATTATTTTTACTCTCTAATTTTATAGTAAAGGAGTTTCGGTAAGTAAAATGCAGTTTAAGACAAGAACACATACATGCGGGGAACTAAGAGAAAGCAACATAGGTGATTCGGTTGTTCTGAACGGATGGGTTGATACGAGACGAGATTTGGGCGGTTTAATTTTTATCGACCTCCGCGACCGGTACGGTATTACTCAAATCGTATTTGAGCCAAGCTTCAATAAAGAAGCTCATGAAGCCGCCGCCGAATTGAGAAATGAATTCGTGGTCTCGATTGAAGGCAAAGTAAGAAAAAGACCCGAAGGAACAGAAAATCCCGCGATTGCCACGGGACAGGTTGACGTAATGGTAAACAGTCTTATTATACTTAACGAGGCAAAAACCCCGCCGTTCTCAATTAAGGATGAGATTGATACAAGCGAAGACATCAGACTGAAGTACAGATATCTGGATTTAAGAAGGCCTGCGGTTCAGAAAAACATGCTGATGCGCCATAAAATGTACCAGCTTGTAAGAAATTATTTTGATACGAACAATTTCGTGGAAGTCGAAACTCCTGTACTGATGAAAAGCACTCCTGAGGGAGCGAGGGATTATCTTGTGCCAAGCCGTCTTCATAAAGGAAAATTCTACGCTCTTCCGCAGTCGCCGCAAACCTATAAACAGCTGCTGATGGTTTCAGGTCTCGACAGATATTTTCAGATAGTAAAATGTTTCAGGGATGAAGATCTTCGCGCCGACAGGCAGCCGGAGTTTACACAGATAGACGTTGAAATGTCTTTCATCGATCAGGAAAATATTTTCTCGGTTGTTGAAGGGTTGATGAAAATTCTTTTTAAGGAAATCTGGAACCGCGAGCTTACTTTGCCTCTTCCCAGATTGAGTTTTGACGAAGCTATGGAAAAATACGGCAGCGATAAGCCGGATCTTCGCTTCAATCTGGAGATGGTTACACTAAATCATGTTTTTGAAAATACTTCCTTTAAAGTTTTTCAGGATCATATAAAAAATAAGGGCGTGATCACCGGACTGTGCGCTCCGGGCTGCGGAGAATATACAAGAAATCAATTAGATGTACTTACCGATTTTGTAAAGAAGCTGGGCGCCGGCGGTTTGATATGGATGCGCGTTAAGGAAAACGACTTGGAAGCTCCGGTTGCTAAGTTTTTAAGCGATGACGAAAAGAAGAATCTAACTTCTGCGTTAAAGGCGAAGCCGGGTGACTTGATTTTCATCCTTACCGGTCCGAAATTAAAAGCACTTTCAATCATGGGTTCCCTGAGAATGGAGATGGCTAAGAGATTAAATTTAATCAAGTCCGATGCGGAGCCGAAACTTCTCTGGGTAACTGATTTTCCGTTATTCGAATGGGACGAGCAGACAAAACGTTTTTATGCCATGCATCATCCGTTCACATCGCCTAACTTAAATGATGTTGAATATATGGAAACGGATCCGGCTCGCGTTCGCGCGCGCGCGTACGACCTTGTATTAAACGGAACTGAAATCGCCGGCGGCAGCATAAGAATTCATGATGCTGACCTTCAGGCTAAAATGTTCAAAGCTCTGGGAATTTCTGATGAAGAAGCGGAATATAAATTCGGATTTCTTATGAACGCGTTTAAGTACGGAGCGCCGCCTCACGGAGGAATAGCGTTCGGCTTCGACAGAATGGCAATGATTTTTGCTGGCGAAAAATCTATTCGCGAAGTAATTGCTTTTCCTAAGACGGCTTCTGCCGTTTCGTTGATGGACGATGCGCCTTCAACCGTAAGTGAAGAGCAGTTAAGGGAGCTTCACATTAAGATCAGATAAAAAGTGAATTGGTTCAATTATTAAAGCCGCGGATTTTACCGCGGCTTATTTATTTTAAATCTTAAAAATCTAGACTGAAGAAAAAGGATTATTTTATTTTACTTTTGCGGCGCGTAGGTGTTTGCGTAATAAGAAATTATCTGCGGCCTGCTGGGGGTGTTGCCGTTATTGTTGCTGGGCCACAACGGCTCTGTTAATGCTGAAGTTGCCGGCTTGTAATAAATATTTACGTTCCCGTTAAAATTAACCGTGCCTTTTGATGTTACGCTTCCGTAAACTTTACAGTTGCCGTTTAAGTTTGCGTTTCCTCCAGTCAAGATCTGAGCATCAAGCGTTACATTTCCATTAGCATTCAAGTCTCCGGCGGTATATAATCCGAGATTGCTACCGGAGTTTACTGTAACGTTTCCGCTAACAAGTATGTTGCCTCTTACTATAAAAACAGCATAGCCGTTGAAATTCCCATTTATTTGAAGATCTCCGCCGACATAAATTATCTGGGGTTTTTCCTTTGTACCCAAGGTCTGATTACCGTTAAAGGTAACGTTAGAAGGATAAACCGTTGTGGCAAGGTTTCGATAAGCATCTGGATTAAACGTTGGTATATCTACAACCGGTCCCTGGCTGTAGCCCGGAAGATTATTCGGATTCTGATTCGGTACAATGTTTGTCTTCAATCTTTTAGCGGGATTAGCGTGCGCTTCGCTGTAATAGGTTAGAAATCCCTTAATCATGTTGTTTCCATTCATCTGGAACTCAGCATTAGTGTGTATATTTGCATTCCATTGAGGATTATTGTCGTCAACAATATTAACATTTCCGTTCATAGTTAGATTATTACCGGTAGCCACAGCGTAGTCAAGAAACGGCGGGACATTTCCCGAAGTATCCTGAGAGACCGGGAACTGAAGAACAGCCAATACCGTATCTTTCATCCCGCCGGCATTCCCTATTGAGGTGACAAGTCTTGCACCAACCAAATTTATATTGGGACCGTTGGCATATTGACTGTAGGTGGTCTGAGCGGAAATCGTTACGGAGCCTTGGCCGAAACTGATTGTATTTCCCCCGGTCCAAGCTGTATCATCCGATAGCTGTCTTAGTGCAAACTCAACACCGCTTTCGGCATAATTCTTAGCTTGAGTCATATAATAATCATCAACGGCATTGCCAACCATCGCAAGGTTGCTGCTATTCATATTAACTGCGGCGATAGAAAAAAGTATCGTCGCACCGGTAATTAATATCAATAACATTCTGCCCATACTGTATCCTTATTATAAATTTTTAGGGAAAAATTCCCTTACCCAGGATGCGCCGATCTGATTTTGAGAATCGGCGAAGGAAGACTGAATTTCTACCATCGAAATTTTTATACTCTTTATGTTAGCGGCAACGTTTGTCGCGTTTCCCGTGCTGTCTTTCCCTTCAACTGAAAAACTGCTTAGTTGGTAAGACCATTGACTGCTGGAGCCGGAGGTTGAAACTTTTCTCATTAAATAAAGCTGATTATTTTGAGTGAAGGTAGAATAAGTAACGGTATCAACTTGACCGTTGTTCTGTAAGTCTCCAACAAATTTTATAGAATTTGAGCTGATGCTAAGTATCTTATTACCGGCTCCGACGCGGTATCCTAATTTATCAAAATCATCAGCTATTACCTGTCCAACTGCTGTTGATGACATTTGGGTGATTTGATAAAGCTTCGACTCTTGGGATTTATTGTTTAGGGTTAACGTCAATCCTACAATAGCCAGCACAACTAGTCCGCCAATAAGATATGATCCGATTGTATCAAGCGCTTGATTCATAAAATTTAATAACTTTTATAGTAAAATAATTGTACCGTATCCTGCATAAAATCGTTAGTGACCATAACTTCAATTCTTTTAGTCCTAGATTTAGAGTTTGTTAGTAAAGAGTCGGGATTGCTGTCGCTAACGTAGTTGACTAAGACTCTAGAGTGAAAAATACCAGTATAAGCCGTGGTATCCGTTTCTAGATATCCGTTAAAATCATCAACATCATTATAAGTGCTGGGTGTTTCGCCCGTTTCGGGGCCCAGCGAGGCTGCCGGCGTTAATATTCCTGCGCTGTAAGGAGGATTCGAAATGGTTCCCTGATCAAATGCCTTTGAGCTTATCCTGTTAATCAGGTTTTGGCCGATGCTGGTCGCCATTGACAAATATGCCGCTTTATCGGTTTGTTCCGAAGAATTAGCAATAGCCTTGTTAATATTTATTGCAAGCAAAGAGAAAAGCACTAAGCCTGCAATTACTAAAAGCATTTGTTGACCATTCATTTATTCAGTATACCTTTTCCTTGCTAGGATATTAAAAAGATACAATAATATATATTATCATATATTCGCACAAAAATCATGCAAATTAAATTTAGCATTAAATTATTAAAAATTACAATAATTGCTTAGTAAGTATCTGTATCATTCTAATTTTGAGAAGATGTGAGTCATTAGGCTTAAATATTAATATATCAACTATACCCAATAGAAATAAATATTTGAAAACAAATATTGACGCAGAGCGTCATTATTTGCGTCAAAGAACAATATTAGCCAATAAAAATGCATGTAATAATTACGGGTAAAAATTACAAAACCTAAGATAAATAAAAATATAGAGCTCTTTTTAGATCTGATTGAGACTTATTAAGCTCTGGCACAATCTTTACTACATAACAACAGAAAGCAAAAACTTAAAATATTTGCTATAATTTGAGAATTTAAGATTGAAAACGAGTGTCGGTAAATATTACACAAAAGGTAAATGTTACCGGTAATATTTTCCGCAACTAGAAGTAAAATGGGCTAAGTGATGTAAATTTAAAGCTTTGTCTGATTTACTTAATTGGCACGTTTTTTTGTAGAAATTACAAGTTGATAAAAATACAAATATGAGGCACGGATATTGGGACAGCAACAATTACTTCTTATAGTTTTAGGCGTAATTGTCGTTGGAATAGCAATTACTATGGGAATAGTTCTTTTTAGACAACATGCAATAGATTCCAAAAGAGCAATTGTTACTAATGAGTGTGTAAGTATGGCCGAAATGGCGATTGGCTATTATAAAAAACCGAAAAGTTTTGGCGGCGGAGGTAATTCATTTACAGGATGGCAAGTTCCGAAAGAGCTTGAATTAACCGCAACAGGCACATATTACGCTGATGTATATTCAGATAGTGTAGTAATTATAGGCACCGGAAATGAAGTAGTAACCGGAACAGACTCAATAAAGATAAAAACATCTGTATATCCGGAATTTTATAAAACAACAATTTTAAATTGATAGGTCATAAAAACGGTCACATCTACCATTTGAATTAAAGGTATGAGTAGTAGTGACTAATCTTTAATCAAAAAACTCAAGGAGAACAAAATGGGTCAGCAACAACTTCTTCTCATCGTGCTCGGTGTTATCGTAGTCGGTATAGCCATTGTAGTCGGTATTAATTTGTTTAATGCCAACGCCGTTTCCTCAAACCGGGATGGTGTAGTCGCAGATTTAAATAACCTGGGTGCTATGGCACAGCAATATTATAAAAAGCCAACATCAATGGGAGGTGGAGGAAATACTTTTAC
>JBJKTB010000081.1:0-10125 GCA_046703345.1 Ignavibacteriaceae bacterium | reverse complement strand
ATTCAATTTTTGATATTTATAAATATCAAATTCTCTGCCACCGTCAATTATTAGGTTTAATCAATATGACATATATTTTATGCTGATGATGTTTTCATATAAAAGAAAAAACTTATAATTATTCTATTCTGTGGGAACGTTTGATACTATTTATATTTATACCGAGTGAAAGGTTCATCCGAAGCAATTAAATGCGTAACGCAAGCGCTCTTGTTTTTATCAGTTGTACTGTAAAAAATATTAACAACAAGAATAAAATGTTTCGAAGCGAGCATGCGGCGAAGGAATAAGCAAGTAAAAGATAATGGTTAAAATTATTTCTGCGTATTTTCAGTCAGCCTGTTAAGAACAAATTCGTAATCTTCTCTTTTATTCATATTGAAATACATACCTGACGAGTAGAAGGGAAGAATTTGAGCATCGATAATCTCTGCGCCTGCTTTGTCAACAAGAGTTAAAACCCTGCAGCCTCTCTTTTTTTGATCGCGGTTTCTTTCTTCGGTGCTTAATTCAGTTCGAAGGATTTCTTCGGCGGATTCAGTACATGACTTATCATAAAGACCGCAAAGCTGCTGAATATATCCGTCAGCTCTGGCAATTGTGATAGGCTTATTCGTTTTGAAGTCGATCAGATACTTGATCATCTGCGCTGTTATAAGCGGCATGTCGCAGGAAAGGATGAAATTTTTTTGAGTGCTTGAGTTAACAAGTCCCGAATGAATACCGGAAAGAGGACCAAGCCGGGGGTAAATATCTTCGCACATCCGGATGTTAAGAAACGAATATTCTTCAGGATCATTCGTGCTTAAAATAATATTGCCGAAAAGCGGCTTCATTAAATCGTACACATATTCTATTACGGTCTTGCCGCCCAACTTCATCAGAGATTTGTTCTCTCCCATTCTCGAGCTTCGACCGCCGGAAAGTATGATTCCAGTTATATCATTATACATTCCGCCTTTTCTCCTTTTACCGGATTCATCCGATCTTCCTCAACAACAATTAGGCAGTTTGCTTTTCCCATTTCGGCTAGGTTGCCTGACGACTGTGAGCCTACCTTCTTTACGATGAAGCCGCCTTCCGAATCGGAAGATAAATAGCCTCTCATGAAATGGCGCTTACGATCCGACTTTTTAAGATCATCCTGAAGAACGGCTTTTATATGGTTCTCCGAATTAATTCCGAAGTAGGACAGAATATTCTGTTTTACGAACAGTATAAAATTTACAAGGCATGAAACCGGATTGCCCGGAAGTCCGAATATAAATATTATTCTGTCATTTTGTTTGTATGTACCGAACAACGCCGGTTTACCCGGTTTTACGAATACCTGCCAGAATTTAATATCAACACCGAGTTCTTCGTAGATCTCTTTAAGATAATCGAACTTGCCTACTGAGACGCCGCCGGTTGTAATGAATATGTTCAAGTCGCTTTCAAGAGCCCATTTTATTCTTTCACGAATAAGCTGCCTGTTGTCTTTTACAATGCCGAAGTTAACGGCGTGCATGTTTAAATCTTTTACTGCCGAGATGAGGGAATAAAGATTTGAACATCTTATCTTATCGTCCTGCGGAGTTTCGTGAATATCTACAAGCTCGTCGCCGGTTGCAAGAACGCCGATTCTTAGTTTGTAAAATACTTTTAAATTTACCTTTCCGCATGATGCTGCGACAGCGATATGATGAGGCTTAAGGAGTGTATTCTTGGAAAGCGCAAGACTTCCTTTGGCCAGATCTTCTCCGGCTCTGCGTATATTCTGGCCCTGCTTAAATCCCGCGTTCTCTTTTAGTCTAACTGTACTGCCTTCTACTTCAACATCCTCAACCGGTATTACAGTGTCGCAGTTCCCGGGGAGCTTTCCTCCCGTCATTATAGAGACGGCGGAATTTTCATTAAGAGGATGATCTGAAAAATTACCAGCTGAGATCTCTCCTATTATATTCCAAGAAGAAACACCTTCTTTAAACTTTACTGCAAAGCCGTCCATAGCCGAATTATCGAAAGAGGGGAGGTTAAGATCGGAGTACACATCTTCGGCTAAAATCCGATTTACCGATTCCGGAAGGTCGACGCATTCCAGCGATGTGTTAAGCGCAGCGAACTCCCTTCTAATAATTTCATTGGCCTCATTATAACTTATCATTTTATTCCTCAACTCTTACCGGGTCGCCGGTAAAGATCTCTCCCGGCTTAATTACTTTCGCGAAGATGCCTTCCTTAGGCATAACGCAGTCGCCCACCTTTACGAAGATGGCGCATTTGGTGTGGCATTCTTTGCCTATCTGTGTAACCTCAAGTACTGCTTCTTTACCTATTTTGATTTTTGAGCCGATACTGAGATGAGGTATATCTATAAATTCAGTGGTAATGTTTTCGGCAAACGCGCCCGGCCGCAGACCCGGCAATCCGGCCTTTCGCATCTTATCAATGCTTTCTATCGCCAGAAAGCTGACCTGTCTGTGCCAGCTGCCCGCGTGGCTGTCGCCTTCAATGCCGTAATTATCAATCAGCTTTGCTGACGGCACGTTACTCTTAGGTATGCCTCTTTTTTTGCTGATGGAAATTGCAACAATCTTTCCGGATGCTTTTTCAACAAGCGAATTTTCTAAGACATCAGTTTCCTCGGATTGCGATTTATCGATCATGATATTATTTCTTCTTTCTTTTGCCTGCATAATAGTCACCGCTTTTGCCGCCTGTTTTTGAAATTAATTTTATATTTGAAATTGTAACTGATTTATCGAGAGCTTTGCACATATCGTAAACCGTAAGAGCGGCAACGGAAGCTGCGGTAAGAGCTTCCATCTCGATGCCGGTTTTGGCGACGGTTTTTGCCGACGCGTTAATCTGTACCGATCTGTTCTTTGCGTTTAATTTTAAATCGACGTTGACGCTGGTGATAAAAATATTGTGGCACAACGGTATAAGCTCCGAAGTTTTTTTTGCGGCCTGAATGCCGGCCAGCTTAGCTACGGAAAGCACGTCTCCTTTCGCAATGTCGTTCTGTTTTATCTTCGCGAAGACTTCCTTCGAAACCAGAACTTCGGCAAACGCTTCGGCCGTTCGTACAGAGTCTTGCTTTGCCGAGACGTCCACCATCTTAGCCTTGCCTTTAGAATCGATATGTGAGAGTTCATTCATCTCAGCCGCCTATGCTTAACATCTTGTTTTCTTCCAGACGAATCAATTCTTCAACGGCGGGATGGTACTCGGCTTTAAGCTTAAGCCTGTCCTGAATGCTCGCGCAAATTTCATCTTCGGGCAAGCCGGAATTAAGCATCGATTTAAGATCAAGATCGTTGGAGCCGGAAGAGAACAGGCAGAGCTTCATATGCCCACGAGCGTCTATCCTTAGGCGGCTGCACGATCCGCAGAAATGCTCGCTTATAGAACTTATAAATCCTATTCTTCCTTTAAAGCCTTCGATGTAATAATCTTTCGATACGCCGTTCGAGTCTGTAGTAATATCATGAAGATGATATATTGACTGAACGATGTCCTTCATCTCGGCATAGCTTATAAACCCGTCGTACTTCCATGCGTTATTTCCGAAGGGCATAAACTCGATGAACCTTACCGTAATGTCCCTATCTCGGGCCAGCTCGGTGAAATTAATAATCTCGTCATCGTTAATATTTTTAATTATCACGGCGTTAAGCTTAAGCGAAGAGAATCCGGTCTCAGCCGCTTTGTCGAGCGCTCTGAGCACTTTACTTAATCCGTCACTGCCGGTAATGAACCTAAAGTTATATTGTTTAAGCGAGTCGAGGCTAATATTCAGCTTATCTAGTCCTGAGTTTTTCAGGCTTTCAAGCTTATCTTCAAGTAGAGTTCCGTTAGTTGTAAGCCCTGTTTCAAACCCGTATTTTAATTTCTTCTTATACACTTCCTCGAAGAAATAAAGGATGTCTTTTCTTACAAGAGGCTCGCCGCCGGTGAACCTTATTTTTTTTATGCCGAGTCTTCCCGCGAATATATCTATAAGCCTGAGAATTTCGTCGTAGGATAAAACGGAGCGCTTGTCCAGTTTTATACTTCCCGAACCAGCCGGATTGCAGTAGATGCAATTTAAATTGCACTTATCCGTCAGCGATATCCTGAGATAATCGTGAACGCGGTTAAAATTGTCTTTAAGCGTAATCATCTTTTAAATAGAATTCCAGTATTGCTTACTTCTTATTTCTTTCCGTCTTCTTTTTCGAAGACGTCGTCGATCCATGTTAAGGCAGCCATTGTAGAAGGCAGCCCGATTGTGGGCATGGCAAGAAGGACGGCGTGCTTCATCTCTTCCCTTGTAGCGCCGGCTTCAAGGGCCTTCCTAGCGTGAGAATGTACCGCGCCTTCAAGTCTTGCACCTGTAGAGATGCCGAGCTTAACTAATGATCTGGTTTTATTGTCAAGAGGACCGGCCGAATGAACCGAACTGCCGAGCGCTTCATATGCGGCGGCTACTTCGGGATAATCTTCCGTAAACTGTTTAAATCTTTTAGGAACTGCCATTTTTTTCCCTCTTAAAATTATATTTTGAAATATTCGGTTTCTTAATTACTGCGTTAAAAATTTACGGGTGTCTGAATCTAATTATAATATTTTTTCAGATCTCAAACTTAATATTTATAAATATCAATTATTCTGCCAGTGAGAAAAGCTTTATTAAACTGTATATTAGCTATAATGTTTCTCAAATGTAAGAAGCAAATTGCAGTAATCAGTAATTAAAAAAGAAGCAGGATTGGATCAAATAGTTTTTGAAAATAGCAACAGCAGATGCGGATGAAATCTTTGTTATAACTTTTAATTCCATTTAGGGAGAATGCATTTTCTGCTAACAGCCGGCATTTTACCGGTAAGAAGAAATTCTTTCATCGGTTTGGAATCGTCTTTATGACAAGTTAAGCATGCGCCTACCGTTAAAATAATTTTCTGCTCATCAACATCAAAAGGACGAGTATTTGTTCTTGAAGTTGAGGAGAAACCGCGTGCTTTAAGGAAGCCAATCCAGGCATCTTCCGGCAAACCGTCGTACTTAAGCAAAGGATATTTAGGTGTAAACTTCCAGCGGCCGAAACTGCCATCGATTACATAATCAAGACTTCCGCGCCCGTAGCCTAGCGCAACGGGATCGTTATGACATGATTTGCATAAGCGGCCGGTCTTTGAAATTGTATGCGGGAATGAAGGAGCGTAAAGCCGCTTGAAGATTAAATTCTTATCACCCGGAGAATTAGGATTTATGTTGTCCTTTCTAATCGAAATAATCATACCGGGAATAAAGTTGTCAATAACCTTTGCCGTTTTATTATTGGCTGATTTAATAATTCTTACTCCGAGAGCCGGGGGCTCTGAAAGATAATCTTTAGGAGTCTCAATCCAAGTGCCTTCGGTCTTCTCTTTGGACAGAAGATCGTAGCCTGATTCATCGGGATAATACTGCGTATGGCAACCGACGCACTGAGTTGCCCATGCCGTATGGCAGCTGCCGCATGATAAATCCTTATGGCCCGCGTTACCGTTACAAACAAAGGCCGGCGGCTTTAGAGGCAGAGATTTGTTCGAGAGTTTGGTCCTTAACTCCGGCTCGTTTTTATCGTTGATATAAGTATTAACCAGCGGATAGCCGGAAGCTTTTACGACAAGGAACTTCGTATGCTTTGTATCGTAATTTCTTAAATCAATTATCTTCTGAGATTCGGAATCGAGTTCATTATATGTTTTAGTATCAGCCCTGCCATTGAAGTGGCAGTCGGTGCAGGCAACCTTCACCTGATCTTCCTCATGAATATGATTAACGCCGTCGCCCATTGTTTCGCGGGATGTATGACAGTCGATGCAGCTCATACCCTTATCGTAATGTATGTCCGCCTGAGTATGAACAAAAACCCTTCCGTCTTCAAGTATTCTGTAAGATGAATCTGCTTTAACATCGTCTTCTCTAAACAGTGTATCGTGCCATCCTTCATAGTTAGCGGATATCCTACCGGAGCGGCTGTGGCATCCGAAGCAGTGGTCGTCAGTAATCTTTACGGAAAGAGACGGATGATAAAATATTCCAGATGAATCGCCGCTGCCGGTGCTTAAGCGCGAGATGTTTTTAAGATCTTTTATTGACAGCGAATCGTAGTTAAGATGGCATGCATTGCATCCGCCTCCGCGGGACAATTGAGTCACGGGGCCCAGCTCAGTCTTCTTACCGCTTAGATGGCAGGAAGCGCAAAGCTCTCTCAGGTGAGTACCGGCGGGTGAATAACCTATATCATCGATTCTGCCGAAGTGGTCAGGAGATTTAAGTTCTCCGAACACGTATTTATCCACGCTTACAACACCGGACATTGTAGTCATGAGTGTATTTTGTATTCTGTCGGAGATATCAGAATGACAGCCGGCAGAGCCGCAGGTGGTTTTAGCCTCAGAGATATTGCCGGGAACAAGTATCATTCCCTGGTGGGCGTAATTTTTATCAAGCGTAAACGGATTACCCGAATGACACGATACGCATCCTATTGCTTCCGGATTATGCGCGGGCGAGAATCCTTTTACATTGCTGTGGCAGTAAAGGCATCCTTCGCGTCTGTTCAAAACAACGGGAATGCCTCTCGCGGCTAATTCAGAATCCGGCGGAGCCGATGTATTATCGAAAGGCTCGAACTGATATTTAGTAACAACCGGGTTATTCCACGGCCAGGTAAACTGCCAGTCGGCTCCCCTGAAATAAAATCCTACTATCGTCAGAACGCCGTAGACCACCGCCGTGCCGAAAAGTATTTTTTTCAGCAAGTAAGCTTTGCTCAAAGGCATGCGGCGCAGCAGATAAACAGCCGCCAGCAAAATTAAAGCGAGCAGCATTGCTATCCAGGGCAGAGAAAGCCAGTGGAGTATTTCCTGTAGTCCGAGGAAATACCAGGGCCCTTTAATAACCGGATTTAAATTATCGTGAAGAGCGGGAGGAAAGAGATAACCTAATAAAACAAGAGCCGGCAGTAGATAAAGAACGAGTCTTAGTCTCGGCCATATATATTTTGCGTGCTCAACTATAACTATCCAGAGGAAGATAGTTGCAGCTGCAATATGATTAACATAGAGGATCTGATAGTCGTTATGCGAACCCAGCAGAGATATTGAGAGAGCTTTGCCAATAAATGGTATCTGCTCAATGAGCGAGCCGATAATAAGACGCGCCTGCTGGCTGTCGGCATCTCCTTTAATTATAAATCCAGACAGCATAACGAAGAAGATAACGAATATAGAAAAAGTAAGCCGGGCCCATAGGCCGTTCTTAACTTCTCTTTCGGTGTTTCTTTTCAGATGGTCGTAAAGATGAAGAAGCGAAAAAATTAAGAACAGCTGCGCCGACCAGTAGTGAACATTGCGGAAAAAGACGCCGGCCGGATTTGCAAGCAGCATGTAGGACAGGGAATCATAAGGGTTTTTTACATCGAACGGAACGGCGAGCAATACACCGGACGCCGCAGCGATGAGAAAGGCAGCAAACGCGATATTGCCGAAGGTAAAGCCGAACAGCTTTGCGTTGGCGGCCGGAGGTACAAGGGCATTATATTGTTTAGGCCGGAACATTTACAATTAATTCCCCGGTTTTCTTATTAATCGTATATGAATATTGTAGAAGATTTTTGGCGGCAGGCCCCTTAATTACTTTGCCGCCGTAAGTATATCGGGAGCCGTGGCAGGGGCACACCAGCTCGTTTCCCTCCACTTTATTTATTTTGCATCCGAGATGGGTACAGCGTGAAGAGAATATTTTAACGTCGTTTCCTCTTTTATCCACAATTACCGGATCTATAAATGTAATGCCTTGCGGAGTGTCGGCCGGAATCACAAGTTTCTTTTTGCCGCTTTCCTTAAATATCTGCCGTTCAGCTGCCGAATACCATAATCCGAAGAACGGGACGAGAAGAAGCAGACCGATACCCTTAAAGAATTGTTTTCTGTTTATTTTGCCGTTGCCGTTAAAATAATCGTCGTTATTATCCTCAAATAAAATATTATCCGATTTATTTACTGTTTCTTTTATATTTTTGTTTAGCATGACTGGTTATTTAATGAAATATAAAAATCACAATCCCGTTACCTTGGTTTATTCACGCGTTTCAATTGCGGCCTGATAATTGATATTTATAAATATCAATTTTACTGCCATGCGAACGCTCGGGAAAAATGATTGTTTATATAATAAATTGCCGGTTGAATTTCCAAAGGCAAGAAAAAGAATTTCATGATTCTTTACAATAGGAATTAAAAAAATGCATGGATGCATGGGGGCATGGATGCATGAGGGGCATGGATGCATGAGGGGCGGGGATTGAGAGTAAACAATTGTGTATAATTAAATAATGAAAATGAATATGAAGAAACTTATCAATTATATTTTAATTGCGCTGCTTATTGCCGCGAGCGGCTATTCGCAGCAGAAGCCGAAGCTGACGGTTGCGGTAGCGGCTAATGTACAGTTCGCGATGAAAGATATTAAAGCCGCGTTTGAAAAGAAGACGGGGACGGAAGTAGATGTTATAATAGGTTCGTCGGGACAGCTGACCGCGCAGATAAAACAGGGAGCGCCTTTCGATATATTTATTTCGGCGGATATGAAATATCCTGACGCGCTATATAAAAGCAAACTGGCTGTTGAAACTCCCGAAGCATATGCTTACGGCGCGCTTGTGGTATGGACAATGAAAAAAGATATTCAATTAAAACCGGATCTATCCGAGATGACAGGCGCGGACATAAAAACCATAGCGCTGGCAAATCCGAAGACTGCGCCATACGGCGAGGCGACAGTGCAGGCGCTGAAGCATTACGGTATTTACGAAAAAGTAAAAGATAAACTTGTTTACGGCGAAAGCATAGCGCCGACAAACCAGTTTATAATATCCGGCGCGGCTGACATAGGATTTACAGCAAAGTCGGTTGTTTTATCCCCCATGATGAAAGGGAAGGGGCAATGGCATGAAGTTGCTTCTGAAGCTTACAAGCCGATTGAGCAGGGCTGCGTTATTTTGTCTTACGGGATAAAAAATCATCCTTCCGATTCAAAGAAATTCTACGATTTCTTATTTTCAAAAGAAGTAAAAAATATTCTTCTAAAATACGGGTACAAAACAGCCGGGTGAAATGAACATTCTAGCAGGGAAAATAAGAAGCATAAAAACAAACGGGAGCTTATCTCTGGTTGAGATACTGATAAATGAAGATATATTTAAATCTATTATCATTGAAACGCCGGAAAGCGTTCCGTTCTTAAGAGACGGCGAACCGATAAACGTAATGTTCAAGGAAACCGAAGTTTCGCTTGCTAAAGACCTGGCCGGGATTATAAGTCTGCAGAACCGCATCGACTGTACTGTTAGACAAATTGAAAAAGGTGAACTTCTAAGCAAAGTGATTTTAGATTATAACGGCAGGACGGTTATTTCGGTAATTACCTCGGGAGCCGCGGAGCAGATGAATCTAAGGGAGGGAGACAAAGTAAAAGCCTTGATAAAAACAAACGAAGTGGTGATAGCGCCATGATGCCCGATCTTCAGCCGCTTCTGTTGAGTTTGGAATTAGCAGCGATAACAACACTGATACTTCTTATAATAGCTATACCTGCTGCAAGCTGGCTGGCCGGTTCGGAATTTAAATTAAAGCCGGCGGTGTCAGCGGTAATAAGTATGCCTCTGGTGCTGCCGCCCACCGTATTGGGATTTTACCTGCTTGTAGCTTTCTCACCGTCTCACTTCCCGGGCAGTTTCTTAGCAGACATATTTAACCTAAAACTTGTTTTTTCTTTTGAGGGACTGATAGTCGCCTCCGTAATTTACAGTTTCCCGTTTATGTTTAATCCGATACAAAGCGGACTGGAGAACCTGCCGGCATCGTTAAAAGAAGCATCTTATACATTGGGGAAATCGAAGCTTAAGACATTGTTCAGAATTCTGCTGCCTAACATAAAGCCTTCGCTTTTAACGGGCATAGTATTAAGCTTTGCGCATACAATAGGAGAATTCGGCGTAGTGCTGATGATAGGCGGCAACATCCCCGGGAAGACCAGGGTAGCCTCGCTGGCAATTTATGATGAAGTTGAGTCGCTGAACTACCATACTGCCAACGTATACGCGCTGG
>JBJKTB010000080.1:0-2923 GCA_046703345.1 Ignavibacteriaceae bacterium | reverse complement strand
ATATAAGATTATCTATTACCTGGGCGGTAAGCTCCTCGTCGGCAAATGCGGTAATATCATCCGATTCTTTCTTAAGGAGTATTTTTATCCCTTTCCTGCCTGCTGCGCTTTTAGACTGTTTTATTATATCCTCGGCCGTATTGCATAAGTTGAACTCGGACGGCCTTACTTTTATTTTGTCGAGCTCGATTATCCGCTCGTTAAGAAACTGGTTAATAAGCTGAAGCATCCTGTCCGAGGAAGTAATTATGTGTCCGGCGAATTCTTTTATCTCGGAACCTTTAAGGTCCGGCTCCTCCTTAATCATGGATGAGATAGCCATAATGTTGTTCAGCGGATTCTTCAAATCGTGTGCAACCATGCTTAGTATTTCCGTTTTCATCTCGGCGGCCTTAATCAGCTCGCTGTTTTTTTCTTCAAGTTTTATATGCGTAAGCTTAAACTGCCATAGTACGTAAATGAAGAAGACGAATATTCCGAATACAACAATCCCTTCCCACACGAAAAGAAGCGGATGCGAATAATAAACTCCCGATATTATATCCACGAAGATTTTTGCCGACGCGGATAAAAGCGAAAGCAGTACTCCCCAGCGGAAATTTACGTTCCAAGTAACCATTGTAATAGGCACAAGATATAATACCCTTACGCTGATCTCCTTGCCGATGATATAATCAAAAAAGCCGATGAAGAATATCATCAGCACGCCGAATAAAATTATCAGCGGTTTCGGCTGCCTCGATATGACGTCGTTTATTCTCATTTATTTATAGATTAATCATTTATAAAAAAAGATTAAATGCCCCGAAATCTGCACGATTTTCATCTGCCTCCCGTTTTAATACCCTTTTGACCGGCGTTTGTTCCGCAAAAATTGCACCGGGTTTTTGGTTTACTTCTATCTTATTACTTATCAACGGTTTATTAATTTTCATGCATGTGGGGCCTTATTCTTTACCCCGAATTTATTTCTTTGACACTCCGCTTAAATGATTTATAGCAAAATTTAACTGAAATGTGAACCGCCGGTGATATGCGTCAACTCTTTGCGAACCGGTTGTTTATTGCGTTAGCCAGATTTGTGCTTCGCTAAACAGGTGTTCTTACCGCTTTTACGAATAACCGCGAGTTCCCGGCTTTTGTCCGGAGTGAAGAAATTCAGATGCTGAATCGAAGTAAGATTTATTACGCCGGTTTAATATAGAACTATCATTTACCTCAGGCGGAGTTTTTAAGAAATAGAGATATGAAAACCGGCTCCGCCCGGTACGGGCGCGGTGAGTCAGATCCGGGGAAAGAATCTTTTAATAGCTTCGGCAAGACCGTCCTCCGTATTAGGAAGCGTAACTTCGTCGGCCGCCTCTTTAACCTGCAGGGGAGCGTTTCCCATCGCCACGCCGGCGCCCGCGTATAGCAGCATGTCGGTATCGTTGTAGTTGTCTCCCACCGCAACCGCCTCTCTGCTGTCCGCGCCGTACATCTTCAGCAAGAACTCGACGGCCGAGGCTTTGGTAATTCTCTTCGATGTAATTTCAAGAAAGGACGGCTTGGAGCGGTACAAATTAAGTATGCCGTCGTAATTCTTATCGAGAGCGGCAATAAGTCCGTCTATAGCGCTACCGTCTCCCATACACATTATCTTATGCGCGCCGGAATTTTCATCTTCCCACAGTTTTATTAATTCATCGAAAGGTGTTACGGAAGGATGCACCCTGGTGCTTATTATCTCCCTGTACGCCCAGAAATCAAGCTCTTCAACAAACCAGTCATCGTAGCTGTAAAGACTCGTATGCAGATTTAATTTCCGGGCTTCTTTATAGATCGTCTTAACGATTCCTGAAGATAACAACCGGCTGAAAAGTATGTCCGGATCGTCTTCCGGGGAGCTTATTATCAACGCGCCGTTGTAGCAGATCATCGGGCCGTTTAACTTTAACTCTGCCTGCAGATGACTCATCGCCTTCGGCATCCTTGAAGAAACAAGAGTAACAGGCACCTTTAAATTACGGGATATCCTGCCGATCTCCTGTTTAACTGCTGGAGTTATCTCCCTTTCCTTATTCAGCAACGTACCGTCTATGTCGGTAAATAAGAACTTGTATTTCACACGAGTAGAATTGATACCTATCGCTCCGTTATCTTTACCCAAACCGCCCGGATCATATGATTAAAAATCAATACGGATAGTCTATCGCTTTCTTAATTTCCTGCCGCGCCTCAGGCCCCGCCCATTTTTCGCAAAGGTATAAACCGAGATCTATCGACGAGGAAACAGCGCCGGATGTTATTACATCCTTGTCTTCGACTATCCTTTCTTCAACAACTTCCGAACAGTACTGTTTTAATGTTTCGTATTCATTGAAATTTGTGGTTGCCCTTTTACCTTTTAAAAAACCCGCGGCACCGAGAATTAACGCTCCGGTACAAACAGATACTTTCTGGTGCACTCCCTGCGCGGTAACAATCCATTCGACGAACTCGCCGTCGTTCTGCAGACTTCTGGTTCCCATTCCGCCGGGCACTATTATCGCATCGTATTTCCCGAGGTCGTTCCTTACTTTGTCGGGTATGATCCTCAAGCCGTGCTTGTCCCTTACCATATCGGTGTTCGCACAAATGTCCCATCTCAAATCGGTCTTGAACTTCATCGATTTCAGCCTGGTAACCGTATCGTAAACACCGGTAAAATCCAAAAGAGTCAAATCGTTGTATATTACAAAAGCCAGTTTCATTTATTATCCGAAAAAATTGAAAAATATTCCGCGCGGTAAAACATACATTTCACCTTTACGGAATTACAAATA
Source organism: Ignavibacteriaceae bacterium (assembly GCA_046703345.1). Taxonomy (GTDB): domain Bacteria; phylum Bacteroidota; class Ignavibacteria; order Ignavibacteriales; family Ignavibacteriaceae; genus FEN-1297. Next base: position 119 of record JBJKTB010000080.1, on the reverse strand, counting down.
TATTATCATTACCGCTATTATCAAACCAATTTGTGATACCATATATCCCGGCCGTTAAAATAGATAACATTACTTGTTTTTTACGGGGCATTATGTTGGAGTAGCGTGGCTGCATGTAT
>JBJKTB010000079.1:0-5438 GCA_046703345.1 Ignavibacteriaceae bacterium | reverse complement strand
TCGCTTAGCGTGGTAATCTGCACTCCGAATCCAGGTTTCTCTTTTATATTAAAACGCGAAGACGTAATAGCGGTACGCACCTGATTTAGATAAAATTTAAGCGGGAATTTTTCATCCGCGCCGTACTCGAGAGTAAACAGCTCTGTAATCTCGTCGGCAACCTCAGTAAATGTTATTAATGCTTTTATCTTTTCTTCCGTTGAGTCTTTTCCTATGTTTATCAGTTTGGACGGCAAGCCCGTCGCAAAAATTAAATCGTCAAGTTTTTTTCTGAACTCGTTTACCTTCATTAATTTATTAAATGGAGATAATTGCTCGTAAATCGAATCAATATCATGAAGGGCTTTTTCATATGCCTTTTTATCCAGTTTAACAATAGAATTATCCTCTTCCTCAATAGAATCGTACCTTGCTATCGCGTCGCTCAAAGTGCCGCGCCAGTTCTCGTAGCCAGAGATTATTTTAAGCGCCTGCGAAGTCTTTAGCAGGTTCGATGCGTCGACTCCCTTGAAACCCGAGTACCCGCCGCTTAAAGCCCGGAAAATATTCTTGTAGTAAAAATCGTTCTCGAGAATTTCAAGAAGGTTTATAATGGATATTATCGGCTGAGAAGCGTCTAACGAGAGACGATCAGTCAGGTTATAAGGCAGTCCGTATAAAGGAAAGATGTCTCTCACCAGAGGAGAGTAGTTGCGTATGAGATTAAAGACTACGCATATTTTGTGAGGTTCTGTTTTTTTAGTCAGCACTAGTTCTTTTATTTCTTTGGCAATAAGCTCAATTTCCTTTTCACGGTTCAATGCCTCTATCTTAAAAATCTGTTCAGGATGTTCTTCTTTCTTTTCCTTGCCGGCACTGATAAAAAGCTTTTGCCGAACGGTGGTTACAAACTTTGTGTGCTCGCCTAATGATAAGTCTTTTGTCTCTTTGAATCCTTTACCTAACAATTTGGAATAGCATTTGTCGAGATGAGAAAATATAAGAGGGTTATAGGAATAATAATCGAATGCTAGAAATAAGCGCGAGTCAACTGCATCTGAGGCGGCATCTAGTATCTCTATCTCCGGATCGGTGAACTCGTCGAATCCGTTTACAACTACAGTGACGGTTTCGGGATAAAGCAGCTTAAACCTTTCGCGGAAGACCTTTGTTTCGAGACTGTTCACCTCTTTGTATATATCACCGGTCTCCTTCACATTAAGCCCGGCGCACTTTTCCTGAAACTTCTCGTATATCGACGCGATATCCTCAGCCTTCTTTTTCTCCGAGCCGGGAAGGGATTCGGCTTCCTTCCTCAATGCTGAAGGAGTGATTCCCTGCCGCTTATACTGAGAGATTACGTTTTTGATCCGTTCCAGAGTGCCGTTAGGGATTTCGCGCTTATAACTGGAAAAATAATTTAACTCACATTCCTGCAAGCTCTGCTTAAGAAGCACTGAAGCTGAGGCTTCGCTTAGTACCCTTCCCGGCCCGGCACCTCCGACAAACAGAATTTTTGTTGAGAATGTACCGATCGTCTCAAGGTTGAGCTTGCCGGCAGCTCCGCCCGGCGAACCGGATATTAGCTCTCTCTTCAGCGCGCGTATCTTCCTATTTGTCGGCACGATAATAAGCATCTCGTCCAGCCTTCCGGCCTTTATCCTTTGATTAATTTCAAAGTCAAGATCGATCTGCTTTATATCGCTCTTTGTTAGTATCATTTTTTCCTGTTTTGGGCTTTAATTAGATCTCTGTATGATTTCCTGATGCTCTTATATTTCGAGAGTTCGAGCGCTTTAACTATATAATCGAATCTTTTCTTCGCATCGGACTTTCCCTTCACCACCAGCGTTTCGAGTTCGAGGAACGTTCCCAATCCTTTTACTTCGTCAAGGTGGACTCTTGTATTGTCATACATGTAAAGGAGCCTTTTCTTTTCAACTACGGCTTCGGTTTTTAACACGCTGCCGAAAAATTTTTCGCCGTTTCCGTCGGCAAAATAAATTACGCAGTAATCAGAAAAACGGTCTTTACTCTTTTCGTCTCGCTTATATGTAATTATGCTCTCGCTTCCGTTTTCTATTCTTAGCTTCAGAAGTCCGGCGCGCGTTGCATAATAAACGTCTTTCTGTTTGAACGTTGCCGTATGTTCGGCTTTGATTTTTTTTAATAGTTTTTTTACTTCTTTGAATGAATCAAGTTTAACTTTTAATTCTAGATTAAGAGGCATAATTGTTCCCTTGTTATTGATGATTATTGAACTGCTATATTTCTGTATGTGAAGGCCGGATTAAATTCTATATTTCCCGGTCGGACTTTTTCGCTTTTATATATATCTGCAGTATCTCTCTTCCCTTCCGCGGTTTTACCGAATTGATTTTTTTTGAGGAAAATTCTAGCTGAAGATACTCCGAGATATCTTCGTAAAACGTAATCGGATTTACGGCGAAGGGCGGTCCTCCTGGCCTGTCTTCTACCGGGAAAAGAATTGCGACAAGTCTTCCTCCCGGTTTTAGGAAAGAGGCAAGTTTCCGGGAATATTCTTTTCTTCTGGAAGGATGAATAGCGCAGTAAGTAACGTAATCGTAAACTGTATCGTATGATCCAATAAAATTTTCACCTAAAGAGAAGATATCCTGCTTAACTAGACTGATATCTGCCTCTCGCCTTGCCGCCAGTTCCCTGGCGCATTCGATCGCAGTCGAAGAAAAATCTACCGCAGTTACAGTATAACCGGCCCTCGCAGCGAACACGGCGTCGTATCCTTTACCACACCCGGCTATAAGCATGCTGCCTGGCTTTATAAACCGCTCTGATTTTATAAGTTCTTCGAACACCGGATTATGTGCTTTAAGATCCCAGTTCGATTCGTTATTGATGTATTTTTCTTCCCAGAAGGCCGGGGTGTCTACGGCTGCAAGCATACTGTAAAGCTAAATTATTATATTGATATTGTTTTATAGTTGATTATTTTAGAGTTACAAAAACCGGATAATATGAAGACATTACTTTTAACAGCAATATTACTAATTCCCCTGCTTAATGTAAATGCGCAGGGCATCGGTAAGCTCGCTCCGCCTAAACCGCCCGAACAGTTTCCTCCTAACGCGTGGGGGATAGATATAATATTCAGCGAAGGCGGATTCGGTTTAGGTACTTTTTACCGCCGTCAGGTTTCCGAACTTGTTACGCTGTATTCAGATATTTCTATGTCGGAAGCTACAGATCCGCGCGAATTTACTTACGTTGATTATTTCGGCAACACCTATACCGCCGGCAAAGTAAACCGCGCTTTTCTTATTCCGCTCAACTTCGGTCTGCAGTACAGACTTTTTGAGAACAGCATAAACGACAACTTAAGGCCTTATATAAATATTGCCGTCGGCCCGTCTATGGTGCTTACAACTCCCTACTCCGAGGAATATTTCTCTGCTTTCGGCCGGGCTCACGCCAGGTATACTGCCGGCGGCTATATCGGATTCGGCGCTAACTTCGGACTTGATAAATCGAACTTAATCGGCATTAATATCCGCTATTATGTTATTCATATGTTCGACAGCGGCGTTGAGATACTTCAGGGCAGGTTCGAAAAGAATCTCGGCGGCTTTTTCCTGACTATTAACCTTGGAACTATGTATTGACTTCCGGCGGCCCCGTCTTCAAAGGATTTAATAAGGATACATTTAAATTCCTCGCCGAACTTGAAAAAGAAAAGAATAACAACACAAAATGGTTCGCCGCCAACAGGGAAAGATACGATAAAAACCTCGTTGAGATTTCAAAGTCGTTCGTCCTTTCTATCGGACAGTTCTTTAACCATCTTAATCCCTCAATCAGAACCGAACCTAAGTTTAATAAGACTTTAATGAGGATAAACAAAGATATGCGATTCGCCAAGGGCGGGCCGTATAAAAATTATTTCCTCATCCATTTCGGACGATTTAAGCTCGACAGCGAATTCTATGTTTATCTCGATAAGAACGGTATTGAGTACGGCATGTTTCTTAACAATACCGCGGGAGATGATTTATATTTCGGCAGCAGCCTCGCTAGGTATAAAAAGGAGATTACCGAAGCATGCATGAAATACAAGATTAACGGCAAATTCGCTCTTTACGAACTTCATAAAGAACCGGAAATGATCCTTAAAAAATTCAATATGCAGAAAGACTACGCGCGCATTCAATCAATGAAATACGTACTTCTTCAAAAAGACTTGAAGCTTGACAGCAGTCTTGTCTTTTCACCAGATTTCTTGACTGAAGCTATAAAATCTTTTTCCAGACTTTATCCTCTTTACTGCTTCGCGGTTTCTCCTCAGCCTCTGAGGCTGCTGGACGATTTTGAAGAAAGATTGGGTGTAGCGGTTTAATTCTCCTTCCACTTTATTGTACAGCTTTGTTGAATAAGTTTCAGAAACTGATTTTTCCATTACGCCGGCTGCATGAAAGGAAAAATCAGCACCGGAATGTTCAATTTTCAAATTCTTGTTTGCCTCCGGTAAACTAATTTGCCTTTGCATTAAAAAATTTCATTAAATAAATTGCATGGTAATTAAAAAATATCAGACCAGTATGATTAAATACCTTTTATCTTTTCTTTTATTATGCGGAACAACAATGGCACAAGAAATAGATTTCGCCAACCGTCTTTACTTTGATTATCAGAATTACCGGGAGGCATCGCTAACCGACAGAAGATTTAAGCATTCCGATATCGAACCTTTGATAAACAAATTAAAAGATATTAATATCTTCGAAGTTAATAAAGCCGGTGAGTCGGCACAGGGACGCTCTATTTATCTTATAAAACTGGGCCACGGTCCTACAAAAGTTTTTCTGTGGTCTCAGATGCACGGCGATGAATCAACGGCGACAATGGCTTTATTCGATATCTTCAACTTCTTCTCCGTAAACGATGTATACAACGATATAAGGCACGAGATCCTTTCCAAAGTTACTCTTTACTTCATGCCCATGGTGAACCCTGACGGCGCAGAGGTCTTCCAGCGAAGAAATGATTTCGGCATTGATATCAACCGCGACGCGGCAAGACTTCAGTCTCCCGAATCCAAAATACTCATGGATACCTACGACAGCCTTAAAGCCGACTTCGGATTTAATCTTCACGACCAGAGCATTTATTATTCGGCCGGGCACAGCTTTAAATCGGCCACGCTTTCTTTTCTGGCGCCTGCCTTTAATTATGAGAAGGATCTAAATCCGGTGCGCGAGTGAGCCGTAAAGCTTATCGGCCGCATGTTCAAGGTGATGTCCGGATTTATTCCCGGACATATAGCCAGATATCCTGACGACTTCGAGCCGCGCGCCTTCGGTGATAATTTTCAGAAAGGCGGCACAAGCACTATTCTTATCGAATCAGGCGGCTGGAAAGACGATCCGGAAAAGCAGTTCATCAGAAAATTAAATTTCCTGGCCATGATGAGCGCGATTAAATGC
>JBJKTB010000078.1:0-6497 GCA_046703345.1 Ignavibacteriaceae bacterium | reverse complement strand
GAAATATCTTTCCTTCATCCGATTCGTCTGTGCCTATTTTAATTCCCTTCTTAGTGAATCCGCGCAGATACCATTCTCCGTCCCATAAGACTTCTTCACAGGCTTTCTTCACCTTATCGGCCATAGCGGTGTACTTAGCAACATCTTCATCCCTGCCGAGCTCTTTAGCCGATTCGATGAATATCTTTATTGCCCAGTGGTGGATGAACGACACCATAGCGCTTTGCCCGCCGCCAAGATTCAGGCAGTCGTTCCAGTCGGCCCTTAAGCCCTGGCATATGCCGTTGCCTGCAACATGCTTCGCTGAAAAATCAAGAATCTTTTTTACGTGCTCGTATACCGTGCCTTCGCCGCCGTCGGCATAAGGTATAACCTCATCAAAAAATTCAGGCTTGTTATTCTCAACAACCCATTCGCATATTGAAGCCGCAAGCCAGAGAGCGTCGTCGGAACAGACGTCTTCCATTCCGTGAACTATATCCGCAGCGCTCGGAGTCGGGACCACGGTCGGCAGCTTTACCCCCGGAAGCTTATTCTCAACCGGTTCGAACACTGCCGGATCGAATAGATGCAGACCGTATCCCATACTCGTATGACCCTTTAGAAGCTGAATGATTCTGTATTTTGTTTTTTCGGGATTGGTGTGCACCACTCCCATTACATCCTGAGAAGTGTCTCTGTAACCAAGCCCTACTCTGCCGCCGACTTCAATAAAAGAGCCGAAGCGCGACCAGACAACGCAGGTTTCCGCCTGGTAAAGAGTCCAGATGTTTATCATCGAATTAAGACCCGGATGAGGCGTGCTGCACCTGAATACAGATGTCTTTTCATCCCAGTAAGATTTTAATTTATTGAAAGCCTCATCAACATTATTAAGCACAGAATACTTTTGTTTCGCCTTTAATCCTTTCTCTTCGCGCGATCCGACTCCCATCATAAATATTAAACGCGTTTCTTCATCTTTACCGAGAATAATTTTCTTATGAAGAGAGCCGCAGTGGTTCCCGCCGAGCTCGGTGCTGTTGGAACATACTCCATTCTCCACCGATACCGGATTTGATTCGGTCCTGTAATTTCCGATGAATGAGTCGCGCACGCAGTCATAGCTGTCGGGCTTGAAATTCGAAGCGAAGAAGTGATAAGTCCAGGGCTCGTAGAAAAAATCGTATTCAATTATTTCATCGGAATAATTAGACCCGCTCGCGTAAAGGCTCATCTGAAGGTTCTGGTTATCTATCTCAACATGATGAAAAGAGAACTCGACGTATGAGAAGACACTTAGTTTCCTGGGCCTTCCGCTTTTGTTTTTAATTTTAACGTCCCATAGTTCCAAGTCATCATTTATTGGTATGAAGACAAGCTGTTCGGCTTCAATACCGTTATAATCGCAATGGAATTTAGAATACGACAGCCCGTGCCGGCAAACATATTTCGCCTCAGTAAAATCCTTCCCCACCGGCTGCCAGGAGAGTGACCAGAATTCGCCGGTCTCATCGTCTCTTATATACACGTAATGGCCGGGCCTGTCGAGTGGAATGCCGTTCTGCCGGAACCTGGTTATTCTATGATGTTCTGTTGATTTGTAGAAACTGTAGCCGCCGGCGTTGTGTGAAATTACTGTGCAGAGGTCTTTAACGCCGAGATAGTTTGTCCATGATGCCGGGACGTCGGGGCGCTCTATAACGTACTCTTTATTTTCATCATCAAAGTAACCGTACCGCATGAATAGTCTCCGGAAAAGATTCTTTATAAAATTATATATTTAAATAAAACTCAATACTTCTAAATTAAAATGGAGTGATGGAGTATTGTCTGCAAAATTCCGACACTAAATAGTTATTTCTAAATTCCATCATTCCAATACTCCATAATTCCAATACTCCATAATTCCAATACTCCATAATTCCATCACTCCATAATTCCATCACTCCGCCGCTCCGGCATTCCTTTAGTTTGTGCTGCGCGATCAGGCTTCAGCCAAATCATCCTCAGACGGGTCCGGCTCAGTTTCCCTGAAAGGAACAAGCCAGGCGACAAGGAAAGAAGGAATCGTCGCGATCATAACCCAGATGAAGAAATGTTCGTAGCCAAGGAAGTCACTTACAAATCCGCTTATCATAGACGGAATAAGAAAGCCGAACTGCATCAGCGAAGTTGCGAAAGCGTAATGCGCCATCTTGTATTTGCCGGGAGCAATCTGCTGCATCATATAAAGCGTTAAGCCTATGAACCCGAAGCCGTATCCGAAATATTCAAAGACCACCGAAACGCTTATTACAAGGAAGCTTGTCGGCTGAGCTATTGCTAGATAGGTGTATACAGCGAACGGAATATTGAAGAAAGCGCAGAGCACGAGCAAAGATTTTCTCAATCCTCTGTTCGCGGTATAATAACCGGCAAGAACGGAGCCCAGTATAAAAGCAAGCGGAGGAAATATCCCGTACAGCACGCCGATGTCTTCGGTAGACAGTCCCAGTCCGCCGTGGTCTCTGGCGGCTCTCATAAATAAAGGCACAATCTTTACCGCCTGCCCTTCGGCAAATCTGTAGAGAATCAGGAACGCAATTCCCCACAAAATATATTTTTTCTGAAAAAATGTTTTGACTACATCAACAAACTTTGAGGACGCTTCTTTAACACTCTCGACATTATGAGCCTTTCCGCCTGACGGCAAGAATTTTAAATGATATATGCTCATGGCAATAAGTATAGCACCGAATGAGCCCATGACAATAGACCATGCAGGCTTAACCCCGATACTGTTTTCAAGTATGCCGGCCAGCAGTACGAAGGCTCCCTGAGAAAGAATTTTTCCCACATTATAAAACGCGCCCTGCCAGCCCACGTACTTTGCCTGTTCCGTGGAATCTAAAACTATAACGTAAACTCCGTCTGCAGCAGTATCGTGCACAGCCGAGTTAAGCGCGATGATCCCGAAGAATATTATAGTCCATTCAAAATATGAAGGCAGCTGCAATGTCAATACAAGAAGCCCGAAACTTATTCCCCCAAAAAACTGAGTCGCAATCACAAAATCTTTTTTTGTTCTGAACATCTCCAGGATAGGACCCCAAAGCGGCTTTAAAGCCCATGGTATGGTTATGAGTCCAGTGAAGAAAGCAATCTTCGCATCCGAAATGCCGAGACTTTTATACATTAAAACCGAAACAACTTTTACAACAACAAAAGGCAGCCCTTCCGCCGCATAAAGCGTAGGCACCCAAAGAGCCGGACTTCTCTTCTTCGGCGCGGCAGGAATATTCTTCCCTTCCTTAGGCGCTGTATTTTTCTCAGCGGGCAAAGCGGCATTCTCAAAGCTTCCGGAAATCTCGGGCATAAATTCTTTCGATTATCATTATTGTTTAGTTTATTACTGAGAAACCATTTTTATAAATTGATCCGGCCTGAAAGCCAAAGGATTTACTTTCGTTAAAACCGCCGGAACCGCCGGCACCTGCCGGCAGTCCCTTTGACGGTAAAGGAGCACATGAGAACTATTTCATCAAAATCATCTTCTTAGTGATGGTGTTGAATCCCTGCGTTAGAGTGTAGAAGTAAACGCCGCTCGACAGATTATCCATATTAACACTTACGTCGTAGGTTCCCTGAGCTTTGTACACATTGTCAACTATGGTTTTTACGAGCTCGCCCATTATGTTGTAAACCTTCAGGCTCACGTTTCCGGCCTTAGCCAGATTGTACTGAATAGTGGTTGAGGGGTTGAACGGGTTGGGATAATTGTTGCTCAGCTCGAACTTCGTAGGAAGTGAAGAAACCTGCTGTTTTACACCAGTTATGCTGCCAGTAAACCAGTAAGGATCGCCGTAAGGCATACCATCGGTAGCGGTTAATGCAGCTGAATATTTAAGGTCGCCTGCTGCCTGTTCCGGAAGAGGCCACGTGGGCACCCAGTTGCCGCTTGAAAAATCGGGTGCTGATTGATTGTAGCTGTAATATGTGCCTGCGGCGCCGCCGTTGGACCTTGCCGCATCCAGATATGCAATTAATCCGACTCCGTCAGCTGAAGGAACTGTTACTCCTGTTCCCCCTATCATATTCGTGATTCCCGCTCCGTATCCTGGATCGGTGCCGACTTTATTTCCGCTCTCGCTTAAGTTCGGATACGCTGTCTTATTCGAGAACATCGCCGCTGTCTGGTCGTTCATCCATCCGGTAACGTGGATGTAATCGGTTGAAGTTGTATCTGAATGCGCGGAATTCCAAGTTGTGTAAAAATCGGTCAGTGCCTGCGGTCTGTAGTAGATGTTATCGTTAACTTCTATTCTTCTTGCCGCTTCGGCTTTAGCCGACCAGTCGGATGCCGTCGTATCGATTCCCATCAGAACTGCGTCCGACTTGGGAAGTATATAATAAGCGTCTATTACCGAGCTTAGAACACTGCTTGCGTTATCCCATGCGGGGTATTCGCCGTTCGCCTGGCCGCTGCAGAACGCTGCGTAAAAGATGTTGTGGTCTATTACCATATTCTCCATTGACTCGCCGCGAATAACATTTTTCAACATTCCTACGACCGTATTATGAGAAAAATTTCCGTAAGCAAGATATCCGGTAACTGGCGCGCACAATGCGTACGCGTTTACTGCAAGGAAAGTATTATACTTAACAACGATGGTGTCGGCAATGTTGGTGCCGAGATCGTTTCTCATTCTGAAAGCTTCGCCTGTATAAACCGAACCGCTGTTAACGAAATTTCTGAATTTGCAGTTTGTAATCCAGAAGCTTCCGCCCTGCGAGGCGTCGCTGATTCCGAATTGTCCCCATTGTTCGAATATAACGTTGTTGATGTATACCTTCATATTTTTACCGGTGAAGTGGGCCGCGACTCCGGAACCGGAGTTAACCGAGTTATCGATCGAAACGCCTTCAAGATATAAGTTCTCTAGTTTAACAACTCCTCCGTCCTTTGAAAACGTAAACGGCTGGGCTGCCACAGAACCGTCTTTCAGAACATCAGGTTGAATGCACGGCGGCCTTCCGTCCGATGCAAGCTGTCCTTCTATCGTAACATCATAATCGAAAACGCTCGTCTTGTCGAAGATATAAGTTGTGTCGGTTGTTACCAGCTGGTATACGCTGTGAGGGCTTCCGCTGTTCTGATCCATGCTTATTACGGAATCCAGAGGCAGAGGCGTAGCGTATACTTTAAGCACGCCCGATTGGGCAAATATGTTACTTGGCATAAGCAGGATAGCCGTTAGTAAAAATGTCAAGTAGTAAAGGGAAAGTTTCATTTTTATTTCTCCTTATTTCTTGTGAATATTATTTAATTAGCCGTTAACATTCGGTGAATACGCGAGCACTGACTTTTAAGCTCATCTTTTTACACCTCCTTGCTTCGGAGCTTTTGTATTTGATTATTTATTTAGTTAGTTATTTTTTTATAAACTTCTGCATGGGCGAATTACTAGGCCCTTAATTAAAAATTACCGCGCACTCCTAATTCAATCATATAGCTGTAGCTCTGTTCTCGAGACGGTACTCCCGTTGATGCTGATATTATGCTTACATCTTTGGCGCCAGAAATATTGTTCAGATTACAGAACACCTCCAGTCCGTAAAGCATAGGCAGCTTCTGCTTCATTGAAATATCCCACCTGTTGTAAGCGTCAGTGTAAGTTCTCAGCTGCGGCCATATAAGGGGCTGTGTAAATATCTTCGAAGAATAGAGCGTCGATATACGGATTGAGAAATCTTTATAGTCGTAGCCGATTGTGAAATTCAGGATGTCGTCTGGTTGGTAAAGAAGCGGCGCGAAATAAGATGTATCGGTATGCGTAACAAATCTTCCTACTTTATTTGTTACCTGATCCGGATATTCTGCCTTGGAAAAAATGTGAGTATAGTTCACATTCATCACTAGTCCTGATAATATATCCGGCAGATACCAGAAATGAGTCTGCCATTCCACTTCCATTCCGTAATCATTAGCAGTGTAAGGATTGTTTAAATATTTTGTAACCTGGATTCCGGTAGGCGGTGTGGGGTTCTGAACCCAATCCGGGTAATAACCGGCCAGTTCCTCTTTCGACGAGGGGAAAAAGGTGTACTGATAAATCACGTTTTTAATTTTCTTGAGAAAGCCGCCTACTGTGAACAGCCCGATGGTGTTGTCGTGAAACGACAAATAGGCATCGTAGTTTTCAGAAGTAACCGGATTAAGCTGGAAGCCGTTGTACTGAATGGTTCCGTTCGCGATAAAAACATTTATTATCGGCGCCAGCGCGCTGTAATCCGGATACGAGACGGTGTTTGTGTAAGCAAGACGAACTCCCAGCCAGTCGAGCGGAGTGTATTTTACAAGCAGATCGGGAAACCATCTGGGATGGTATGATACTACCGTTTTGAGTTTGTAGGGATAATCCGAAAATGATGTAGGACTCTGTATGCCCTGAGCCGCTGTATATTCGGTTCGAAGCTGCTGATATCTTACGCCCGGTATTACCTGCAGCGCGGGACCTATATTGATATCGGCCATA
>JBJKTB010000077.1:0-4185 GCA_046703345.1 Ignavibacteriaceae bacterium | reverse complement strand
CATTTATAAATCCTATCGCGAAGATATATTCTAATATTTTTGTTTTTAACACTTCTAAAAATTATAAATATAAAGGGTATCGGGATCGAGAAGGCAGTTCCGCAGCACTCTCTGCCGGCAGGAAGGCGTAAAGTTTCTCTAATCAAACATAAAAAAACGTCTGAGCGTACTAAGGCTCAGACCTTTCAGAGGTACGGAAGTGTGAAGGAAAATCAGTAAGTGAACTCAGATTTTTCGTAAAGTTCAATGCTGTCTTCAATAATCTTGTAAGCCTGTTCTTTCCCCATAAAGCCGTCGACTATTACTTTTTTGTTCTCGAGCTTTTTGTAGTCCTCGAAGAATCTTCTCAGTTCCACCACTGTGTGCGGGGGAAGTTCTTCTATATTGTTTATGTAGTTTACCGACATATCGTTCTTAGCGACTGCAATAATCTTATCGTCGTATTCCTCCTCATCGAGCATGCGCATAACGCCGATAACTTTGGCCTCAACAATACACATCGGTTCAACCTCAATCGAACAGATAACAAGTATATCAAGCGGGTCGCCGTCGTCGCAGAATGTCTGGGGAATGAAACCGTAGTTTGCCGGATAGTGAACCGCCGAAAATAAAACTCTGTCAAGTTTCAGCAGTCCGCTCGTCTTGTCAAGTTCGTACTTTGCTTTAGAGCCTTTGGGTATCTCAATGATGGCGTTCACCGTTCCGGGAACGTTGCTTCCTATATTAACCGAGTGCCATGGATTGTTCTGCATAAAATCTTTTTCGTTTATTAGTTAATATTCAGTTCGTATTAAAGTCCGAACACTGCCATGGTTAAATAATTAGCTATCAATGCAATAATTAATATCCCGAGAATTACCATGATCGTTCTTACAAGATATTTTACCCACGGGATTGAATAATACTCCCGCAGAAGTCCCAGCCTTATTTGCATAAATTCCCCCATTTAATAACCTAGAATTTTTAAACCTTTCTTCGCATCCGCGTTACCGGGATCGAGCTTAAGCACCTGCTTGTATTCTTTTACGGCTTCGGTTTTATTGCCGCTTAAAGCATACGACTGCGCGAGCCAAAGCACATACTGCGAATTATCGGGCGCGTATTTGAGCGCCTGTTTAACGTCTACAACCGCTTCTTTATATCTCTTTTTAACAAGGTCTTTGTAAGCGAAGAAACCGTACGATTCGGCCAGCTCGCTCTTGAACTGGTCTTCCTTGCCCTGCGTAAGGCTTATGATGTTTTTATAAACATCTGTCGCCGCTTCGGTTGAGTCCATAAGTCTGTAATCCCTTGCAAGCCATGTAAGCGCGGGCATGTAATCGTTTTTAAGTTTTATTGCAGCCAGCAGAGCTACTCTGGCGCTGTCGTAAGATTTCAGCTGTATGAGGCAGAGGGCTTCGTTTACGTGAGAGCTTACGGAGGTGGAATCGAGATCGATCTTTTTAGCGTAATAAGGTACAGCAAGGTCGTACTTGCCGTCGGTCATATACATGTTTGCTATATTCTCATCGAGATCCGACATTGTAGAATCCATCGAAAGAGCCTTCTGCATGAAGATGATGGCTATTGAATCCTGTCTTGCTGTCTGAAGAGCTCTTCCCACGTGAGCGTACTCCTTAGCCGAGAAGATGGAATCGGGTATCTGCGAGAAGTAATTCAAAGCGTCGTCGTACTTTCTAACCTGTATAAGTGAAAGGGCGGCGAGCCTTTTAAGATCGTTCTTATCGGGGAAGTATTTTAACCCTTCCTCAGCCGATTTGGCCGCGTTCGCGAAGTTGTTCATATTGTAGAAAGAGTTAGCCTCATAAAGGAAGGCCATGTAATTATCCTTCTTAAGCTGAATATATTTATTCAGATAGAACGCCGCGTTAGGAAACTGCTTGGCGTAGTAAAGGATTTCTCCTACCTGAAGGTAAGCAGGCGCGTAGGTTGAATCTATTGATATTATCTGAAGAAATTTATTCGCGGCCGGAGTGTAGCTGTCCTGCTTCTCAAGCACCTGGCCTATCTTGAATTTCAATTTTACGTTTAATGAATCCAGCTTTTCAGCCTTATTGTAGTTGTCGAGCGCGAGTTCGAGCACACCCATTTTTCTGTAAGCGTCGCCCAGACTCTCGAAAGCCCCTTTATTAGCGGTATCGGCAGTCGTTATACTGATTAATATTTTAATTGCCTGATCAGTGGAATCGTGAGAGAGATAATCGTTAGCTATATTCAAAGCCTTCTGATAGTCTTTATTGTTTATCAGATCCATAGCTTTGTCGACATTCTGCTGCGCGAAGCTAACTCCCGACAGGAAAGCAACTAAAATTAAGAGGTAAATTGATTTCATCTTCCTTTTTCCAAATTATTGATAATCATTAATTTTTACGGGTACGGCCGCCGGAGCCAGATTCTGCTGCAGGGCTATTTTCTGCCCTTCATAGCTTGTTAAGTAAGTAGTGAAGCCTGAAGCGGGGCCCAGGATCTTCTCTCTTAGGTAAATGTACACCGTTTGTCTCATCGGGTAATAATCTTTAAGCACAAAACCCGGATGAGGAGTAAAATATTCTATCTGCATTCCGGAGCTGCTGACCGAATCTATGCTGGTCTTCAGCTGTCCTATCTTAATAAATTTTATCTTGGAAGAATCCTGCACCGTATTGAAGCTGAGGATTCCGAGTTTATCCGGACTCTTTATTACGTCGGCCATAACTGCGCTGTCGCTTATCACGGTTTCAGCGTTAACGGGATCTTTGCCGTCCAGAACATCATCCTTAAGATACTGATACGTACCGGTAGTGCTGCCCGGAATAATGAAGGATAATTTTCTTGTTTTACCCAGAAGGGCATCCCGTATCTCGTCAACCCGAAGCTGGGCGGCCGGATTGTCTTTTGATCCTATTACGGCCACCGCGTTGTATACGAACTTAAATGTCTTTACATCAAGCTTCTGGTTCTTAATAAAATCTTTTTCTTTCTGATCAAAAAATCTTGTACTTATTAAAACCTGAGTGTCTCCGTTAAGCAGGTCTACCATTCCCTGCACGGGGTTAGTCTTTTTCAATTCAATCTTTGCGTGAACGTAAAGCGAGTCGAATGCTTTCAGTTCTTTTAAGAGAACGGGGTAGACAGCTTCAACCGCTTCGGCTTTGCCTGTACCCTTTGTGGGGGTAATCTTCTGCTCCTGGCAGCCTGCAAGAATCAATACAGCAGAGAAGAGAAGAATAATTAGTCTTTTCATCGATTATTAATTCCTGATAGAGTCATTTCTGCCCTTGAAGAATGTGGAGACGATCCTGAATATGCCGTACAGAAGAAGAACCGCGCCCATCATTATTCTGTACTGAGAAGGTAAATTATCGGACATGAAATATCCTGCGAGGATTGCCGCACCGAACAATATGAAGATAGATGCGACGGCGTAAGCAAGATATTTCATTATGTCCATTTAGTTATTTCCGGTTAGTTATTCAGTTTGAACCTGAACGGAACTACAACCCATACCATAACAGGAGCTTTATGCTGAATAGCCGGAGTAAATACGAACTGCATAGCCGCATCAATAGCGGGCTGGTTAAAGACCTCAGAGTCGCTCTTGATAACCACGGCTTTCATCGGCTTGCCTTCTTTGCTTACAAGTATCTTAACGTAAACCGTGCCTTCCACGCCAGCTCTCTTAGCCAGGTCAGGATAAACCGGAGCTACCGATTTAACAACCTGGGGCATTTTTTCAACTGGAACGAAAGCGTTAATATCGGGCGCGTCGTCTTTCGGAGGTTCTACCTTCAGATCCTGAGTAATCTTTACGCCTCCTCCTCCGGTTCCTTCGCCGACAGGAGCCGCAACCTGGTTCATTTCCTGCTGCGTTGCTATAGTCTGTTCCTTAGGAGCCTGAGCGTCCGGTACCGGTTTCGGTATACCGATATTTGGTTTAATTGTGGGTGCTTGTACCGCAAGCTGCTGGGCCACGTTCTTATCCAAAGAAGGAGGCGGTCCCAGTTCGCTGTACTTCATTATTCTTACGGTTGCAATATTGTCTTCGTTGTCTTTAGTAATAGCCTGAATAAATATATACGTTCCGATTAAGAACAAATGAATTAACACAGCGATGGTCATCCCCATCGTGAAGTTTTTAGGGTACAACCGCTTCAGCTCGAAGGCACCGTATTCAACCTGATTATTGTCCATTGCCATTGTGTTGTT
>JBJKTB010000076.1:0-5718 GCA_046703345.1 Ignavibacteriaceae bacterium | reverse complement strand
GGAGTGCCCCAAGGCAGCCGGCTTTCTTGTTTTAAAAGCCTCTAACACCTCTGTTCCGAAACGGGAATATTCTTTTTTCCCCAGATAATCCAGACTTTTTATTACTGACTCGATATCTTCCGTTCCGGCTTTGTTTCTGAACGCGCCGTTGATGTGAGAAAAAAGCTGATCTCCGAACTTAAGCGAGGAAAGAACTGCTACAATACATAGCTCCCTTTCCTTAAGCGGCAGTGCATTCCGGCTTAGTACTTTGCCGTACCCTTCCGTTACAAGCCACTCCGCCATCTCCGGCGAATATACGGCTGTGTTTGAAATAAGCTTTTCGAACTTTGAACCGTAAACTTTGGTACAGGTTCGTCTTCCCGCCTCCCTATGGTCTGATGACGGTTTTTCCGGAGCTTTCCTTCTTCGCATAGGGAAATATTCATTTAATATTTTTAATGAAATAAGCGCCGATGGAAATCCCGCAAACAGGTAAGTCTGAAGAACAGCTTCGTAAACCTTTTGCCTGTTTAACTTCCTTTCAGCCGCAAGCATGAGAAGTTCCCGGAATCTCTTTTCGTCTCTCACTACCGAAGCAGCGCTTATAATAGGAAGTAACAGTTCGGTTCTGATACTCATCATCTTACCGTGTTGTTTGCTCATTTGTGTTCCCGTGAAATACAGTTCGTTTAAACAAAAAAACCCCCGCTCGTCGCGAGGGTTTGCAAAATATAATAATAGGAAAATTATTTCAACGCGGTAAGCTCGTACTCGGCTAGCTTTTTATAAGTCGGATCGGTTTTAGCCTGATCGAACATTTCCTTTGCTTTATCCTTTTCGCCTTTGTTCTTATAGGCTACTCCCATATAGTAATAAGGCCCGCCTTTGCCTATTGTAGCCTTGTACTTCAGAGCGTCCTGAGCTGCTGAAATAGATTTATCGTATTCTCCGGCATCCGAATAAGCTTTAGCCAGAGCCAGATAAGCCGCATCGTAATTGCTGTTGTCTACCGCTTTAAGATAATACTCTATCGCTTTTTTTACGTTCCCGTCTGTTTCAGCCTCGTTTCCCATCTTAGCATAAACAAGCGAAAGATTTTTCTTTATTTTCTCTTTTACAATGTTGTTTTTAACATTCTCAACCACTTTTTCAAAGCTGGCCGCCGCATCTGCGTACTTGCCCATTGCAAAATATACACCGCCGAGCGCGTTATATGCCGCTTCAAAATCGGGCTTAGCCTTTAGACAGTCGTTAAATGAATCTTTAGCCTCCTCAAGTTTTCCGGTGGCTTTAAGCGCAACGCCTCTCTGGTAATAAACCCGGAAATCCTTGTCTAACTTCAATGCCTCATCGTACTGCTTTAAAGCTTCTTCATAATTACCTTCCTTCATAAACTTATTGCCCTCGTTGTATAATTTAGCGGCATCAGGCTTCATATCCTGCGCTAAAGACATCCCGCCAAAAATCATCAGAAAAAACAGGCAATAAGAGATGAATGACATATTTTTCATAAGTATCTCCCTTTTGATATTGTGGTTGGTAAATTTTGGTGCGGAAGACGGGACTTGAACCCGTACGCCCTAACGGGCACTACCCCCTCAAAGTAGCGTGTATACCAATTTCACCACTTCCGCAAAAATTTAGTGGTAAAAAATAAATTTGTTGAGCTATAAAATCAACCCCTCAGCTAAGATATTTGAATTTATTTTTATAAAATTCAATTTTCAACGGAAATTACTTTCTGTGCATCGACCGGGCGCGCCAAAGCTCTCGTCTTAGCTCATCGCGGAATTTCTTCTCAAATACCAGTAATTCCGAGATTTGCTTGTAAGAAAGTATGTCGTTTAATGAATTGATGAACTTTACTCTCTGCTGACTAATGTCGTTCTGTATTGATAGGTATTGTTCGATAAGCTTTTTCAATTCCGGACTGTTTTTGTCGCCGCCTTTCTTTACCGCACTGTCCATTTCATCAAGTATATTGGAGCCCTGCTTCATCAGATTATGCTGATCGTTTTGATATTTATCTCTTCTGGCGAAAAACTTAAGCGTGGTCTCTTCATTCATACCGAGTACGTCGATAATTTTAAGCTTCTCCAGCTCTTCAATTTTTTTCATCGGCCCCTTGTCGTCGTGGCCTCTGTCCTGAGCCAGTAGAATAACCGGAAACAGTAACGCTGCAATTAAAAATAAACTGATCTGTTTCATATTTTCCTCTAATAAATTCTCTTATGTAAAATTTCGTTGTAAACCAAATCAACTTCCTTCTGGTCAACTCCTTTAAACATGGTGGAAAGATCCGAATTATCTCCGGCAAGACTGCTAATCGCATTCGGCGATACCTGCAGTTCCTTGTATATCATAGAATTCAGCACCGAATCGTAACTTGCCTGATCGTCCTGAGTAAGATCATTTAGATTAATCTGATCAGAATAGCTGTTCAGCAGACTATTTACATCGCTGCTGTTCATCTGCGAAATTACGTTCTGCAGAACAGGAACGTTGTTTACCCTGTTTTCCTTAAAGAAGAACAGCGCTACTATTTTTAGCGCCGCAGCCGTCGTTGCTCCGAGCGCAAGTTTGGACAGATAACCGGCTTTGCGCTTCTTTCTTAACCTGCTTCTGAAATTCGGCGCCATGTTTACAAAATAATCCTCTTCAACCGGAATGTCTTCCAGCTCTTTTAAGCGCGATAGGAAATCCCTGTATCTTCCAAGTTCGTCGGATAACTCTTTTGAAACTCGAAGGTCACTCTCAAACTCCTCGCGCTCCGCGCGGCCCATGTGGCCGTCTATATATAATATTATTTTATCTTTATTACTCATCTTTTTTCATAAGCTCCATTATTTTCTTCATTGCGTGAAAATAGTTCGCTTTTAAGCCTCCAACCGACTTACCTGTAATTTCCGCTATCTCATCATAGCTTAACTCATCGAAACTCCGCATTATAAAAACCTCTCTCTGCGTAGAAGATATTTTCTGAAGAACTTTCTCCAGTCTCTCCCACTTCTCTTTTTTCTCTAGATCCGATATAATATCGCTTCCGCTCTTTACTGATCTTACTTCGTTATCGTCAAGCGAGAAAATCTTCCTCAAATTCCTTTTCTTCAAGAAATTAATGCTCCTGGTAGC
Organism: Ignavibacteriaceae bacterium; assembly: GCA_046703345.1. Classification (GTDB taxonomy): domain Bacteria; phylum Bacteroidota; class Ignavibacteria; order Ignavibacteriales; family Ignavibacteriaceae; genus FEN-1297. The sequence goes on along the minus strand of JBJKTB010000076.1, from coordinate 2,604 downwards.
GGTTATTCTGTAAATCCAGGTATAAAGAGACGACTGGAATTTAAAATCTTTCAGCTTATTGTACATAACAAGCAGCACTTCCTGTACTATTTCATCGGCATCCAGATGGTTGCCGCTCATCCGGCGGGCGTGCCAGTAGATCTTCTGCTGATATTTGGATATAATCTTATTAAAAGCACTTTCATCACCGGAAATAAAACTCTTAACAAGTTCAAAATCGCTGCTGTTATCCGTCATCTTCCGTTATACTTTGTAACATTTGACAAACCTGTCTTAAATAAGGTTTAATAATATAAATATTAAACCAAACATAAACCGCAGCTGTCAAAAGTTCAAAGCTTTTAATGAAATCGAAACATGTTTAGAATATATAACAAATAATAAATATAATGGAGGAAATATTATGAAAAGGTCGATTTTATCTTTAGTTATGATCATTGCTTTTGCTTTTTTCGCCGCGCAGCCGTCATTCTCGCAGCAGATGCCTATGAACGGCGGCAAAGCTAATATGATGAGAGGCGGCAGAGCTCCTATGATGCGTGCCATGCACAATGAGAATATAATGAAAATGCTTAAGCTCACCGATCAGCAGAAGGAAAAAATAGCCCAGCTTAAGATTGATTTCTCTAAAAAAATGGTCGATTTGCGCGCTGATCTTCAGAAAAGCAAGCTCGATCTTAAAGATTTGAGAGTAAAAGGCGATATAAGCAGAAATGGCGTTATCTCGGCCGTAAAGAAGATAAATGAAAGCCGCGATGCAATTGCTGTTGCAGTTGCCAATCATATGATGGACGTTTATGAAGTGCTTACACCGGATCAGCAGAAAATTTGGCTGGAACACGCTCCGCAGATGCTCGGACATCGGAAAGCAATGAGAGGCGGCATGCGCCAGTGGAGAATGAGAAAGTAATCGCCTCAATTTTCGCCCGGCTTCGGCCGGGCTTTTTTATCTCCGTAAAATCCGGTCTCTGCTAAACATATTAACACGATTTTTATGCTAATAAATTAATTACCTTCATCAGTTTGCCTCCGCTTAACGATTTAAGAGGCGCCTGTAAAAGAAGATCGCGCCTCGCCGAATTAATTGTCCTTATATTATGCGGCTCAGTTCCGTTTACTTTTCCGTAAAATATGGAAGCTATTGCGGTCTTTAACGATAACGCTCTTACTCGTATCGAATGCCCGGTATTGCGGCAGGGATGAATATGTACATAGTATTCTTTGTCCTCTCCTTGACGAAGTACCCATGTCGAAGCGTCCAAAAGCTGAATGATTCGATAGCCCGCGCCTTCTCTCATTAACCATCAACTGTATGCTTCCGGATCAAACGTTTTATGCTTCTTCAGTTTTGATATTATAAAATCCGATATTTCCTCCGGCGTCAGTTCGCCTGTGTATAAATCGGTCTGTGAATCTCCTATTAACAGCAGTTTCGATTTTAATTCTTCGTTGCTGCTTAAACCTGCCGCCGCATATTTTTTTATCTGATAAGAAATAAAATTCTTATGATGCTTCCAGCAGTTTAACGCAACCGGTATAAGCGTGTTTTCATCGTTCATACAATTCAAATCCCCCTTGAATTCCCCCTCGGATTGCTTACGCAAAACATTATCTTAATCACATCCGGCGGAGGTTTAATTAATCTTGTAAACTGCGCAAAACGCCTGCCTTAGTTCATTATGCCAAGCCGCTCGCTGTACTCATTAATAAGCTTAATATCTTCGGTGAAAAGATTTCCCGAATTTAATCATGCTTGAAACGAGTAAGGCAAGTACTTATTCATGAAAAAATACCCAGAGGCAGAAATTAATACTGCAAATTAATTTAAGTGATTAATTAATTGAAGTCTAATTGAAATTATCGGCGGGATTACCGTTAAATTGCAGGCGGTTTGCTTGAATAGGCTAATTCTAATATGTCTCAGATGGATTATTTTATTGTTTGATCTATCTCTTCTGAAGATGAGCGTAAGTCGTTGAACAGTTCTTCAATATGCGAGAGCTTCTCCTGCAGTTTCCCCAGTTTGATTCCCTTCTGCTCATCACTTCCTAAGAAAGAAGCGTAATTATTCCAGAATTCGTCGAAATATTCAGGCGGATATTTCCCGAGCACCCGACGAAGTATTCCAAGAAATTTATCATCGCCCTCCTGAAGCTCATACAAAATAACAGTTGCCAGCATCACTTCGAGTCGTGTGATTCGTTTGTCTAATTGATCAGTAGAATCAGACATATCTCCCCCGTCTGTTTATGAAAAAAGTTTAAGCATTTTGTAACCTCCTCAGCAAATAAATTTGTTAGCGAGGTATTCAGCCGGCTCATTTACCGGAGTTAAATTTTCAATCTTTATCTTATCCCGGTAACAGCATTATTTCTGCATTAATCCGGCGGCAATTATTATAGGAAGTTTTTGGTATACAGTGTTAGATGTTGTGTTCCGGAAATTGTAATCAGCGCTAGATTATTATCGAAATCTGCCGTTATTATTTTAACTGATTAAAATTCAATAAATTACGCGTTAAAATAGCTTAAAAAGTGATATTTTCCAACAACTTTTTTAATTTTAAGTAATTAGCCATTTTAAGATGACGAATTACTTAATAAC
>JBJKTB010000075.1:0-5498 GCA_046703345.1 Ignavibacteriaceae bacterium | reverse complement strand
CCGCTTTGTTCAGACTTACTTTTTCGCTTAAGCCTTTTATCTTCCATTTTTTTGATTTTGCCATTCCCGCTCAGCTCATCAAAACTTTTATAAATCCGGCGATGGTTCTAAAAGATTTCATTTTACTCTTAGATCCGTTATAGACGGTAGGAATATCTACGAAACCTATTTTAAGATTACTTCTCGCCGCGTTAAGTATTATCTGGCTCTCCGCTTCGTAACCGTCATGCGAAGGTAAAATCTCCTGCAGAACATCGGTTCTGTAGCCTCTGAAACCGCACTGCGTATCCTTTAATTTTATTCCCGTCTTTCTGCTCAGCAGAAACGAAGTTAATTTATTGCTCGCAATTCTCTGCGGCGGCATTTTTCTAAGATCGTTCAGACGGTTGCCGATTACTATATCGAAGTCTTCTAATGCAGTGAGGAAAACCGGAATAAGATCGGGCGGATGCTGAAAATCGGAATCAAGTGTAATAGTATAAGGAAATTTTCTGTTGATGCTTTCTTTAAATCCCGCATTCAATGCAAATCCCTTTCCTTTATTTTCAGAGTAAGAGACGACAAAGATACGTTCGTCCGGCAGAATTTGATTTTCACAGCCGTCAGTCGAACCGTCGTTTACGGCTATGATAAAGTCGACGTAATTGAGGGCCGATTTGATTATCTCGGCTATGTTACCCGATTCGTTGAAGAAAGGAATAACCGCGCAAGTATTACTTTTCCTTAAAATATTGCTCAAGCAAACCTCTCCAGCCGCGAACCGCAGGAGTCCGGAACGCTTTAGACAGTCTGTTCTTTAATGCTTCCTTCGAAAGTCCTTTAGTAAGTTTTCCGTCTTCAGCAATAGAGATGCTGCCGGTTTCCTCGGATACAATAACGCTTATAACGTCAGCCTGTTCGGCTATTCCGAGTCCGGCTCTGTGACGCATTCCCAGCGGATCGCCGTTCACGTTTGTTGTAGTAGACAGCGGAAGAGTGCATCTGGCGGCTTCAATAATATTGTTCTTTACTATTACAGCCCCGTCGTGAAGCGGTGAACGCGGAAAAAATATAGATTCGAGAAGAGCCGCGCTCAGTCTGGCGTTCATTATTTCGCCTGTTTCGGTGTAGCCTCTTATTCCAGTCGATTTAATTAATATTATCAGCGCGCCGTGCTGCTTCTGTGAAAGATCGAACGCGGCATCTGCAATTGCCTGCGCCGACAGCGGCGATTCCGATTTTACGAACATTCTGAAGAACGGATTGCGGGCAACTATAACAAGCAGCCGTCTTATTTCAGGCTGAAATAGAATTACAAAGGCAATCACCCAGATATCAGTCACCAATTTAAGCAGCCAGCTCAGCGCTTTCAGGTTTGCTGCCTGAGCAACGAACGAAAGCACCAGAACTATCATAAGCCCCATAAAAATCTGCGCCGCTATTGTTCCTTTCAGAAGCGTATAAAGCTTATATACTATAAAGGTAACGATCGCGATATCGATGAGATCGGAAAAAGTTACTGTAAGAAATCCGATTCTAAAAAGGTCAAACATTCGTAGTTATTCTTATGTAAGATGATTTAATAATTTGCATACCTGAACGCCGTTTTTAACATTGTGCGTCCTTATTATTCTGGCTCCGTTCTTTACGGCCACCGCCTCTACGGCCGCGGTCGCGGTATCCCTGTCTTCCACATGAAGATCGAGAGTTTTACCCAGGAACGACTTTCTTGAAACTCCGATGAGTATTGGATAACCCAATCCCTTGAAATCTTCGAGTCTTTTTATCAGCTCAAAATTATCCGGAACTCGCTTACCGAACCCGATTCCCGGATCTATAAACAGCTTCTTTATCCCTATGTGCAGGCAGCTCTGAATCTTCTCGTTTAGAAAGTCGTAAATTTCACTTACTGGATCATCGTAATACGGCTCCTTCTGCATATCCTTAGGCGTTCCCTTCATATGCATCAGCACCAGCGCGGCGTCATGCTTTTTTACAAGCTCGCCTATTTCAGGCTCAAACGCCAACGCGCTTATGTCGTTTATTATTTTTGCGCCGAATTCGAGCGCCTGGCGGGCAACGTTCTTTTTAGTTGTATCCGCGGAAATAACAGCCTCAGGTCTGGCTTTCAATATACCTTGAATCACCGGAACAATACGCTTAATCTCTTCCTGCTCGTCAACTATTTCAGCTCCCGGCCTTGTCGATTCACCTCCTACATCAATTATATCGGCGCCTTCATCCAGCATTTCCAAACCGCGTTTAACCGCCGGTCCGGTATCCAGATATTTTCCGCCGTCCGAGAATGAATCCGGAGTAACGTTCAAAATCCCCATCACGTAAGCTTTGTTCGAGTTGAAGTCGCTCGATCCAATACGATACGACCTGGCTTCATACTCTTCATGATTCTTGATCACATTTATAATTCTGTAGCCTAGATCCTCATCGCCGTATGAAAGAATCCTTCTCGATATTTCTTTGATGTTCCACAGCGAGCCCGGTACGAAGAGATTGACCCCGTTCTTCCCGGTTTCATTTTTATAACAGATCTCTTTTTCTTTCAGAACAATTTTCTGCACAACCTTGGCAAGCTCCGGCGGCACGTTTCTTAATTCAAGCCCTCTCAAATCCTGCTGATAGACTTCCCTGTATATTTTATAACGGGAGCTGTAACTTTTAAAAACTTCGGGAATGGAAATATTTATTATCTGAATTACCAATGACGCTCCGAGTTAAGATGAACTGTTACCGTCTATTACGTAACCATTTAAAATATTTATTTTATCGTTAACACAATATAAATTCATGCAGTTAATTTCACAAAAAAATTTTACTTGTTTAACCGGTCCAAATATTTTTCCTTCGGCGGCAGTGTACCGCCGATGAAAAAAAAAGGTGACGCACGGTCACCTTTAATTACATATCGTTAAAACCGAATTATGAATCAATTCTCTGGTAAGCGATGTTTCCGCCCAGAATGGTGGTTTCAACTTCATAGTCGCTGTTGAGAACGACGATATCTGCGTCTTTGCCAACGGCCAATATTCCTTTTTTATGCTCGAAATTAACTACTTTAGCGCCGTTAATCGTCGCCATTCTAACGGCTTCCGTAATTTTAGCTCCGGCTGTTTCTACTAGGTTTTTCACAGCGATATTGAGCGTGAGAGTACTGCCGGCCAGTGTGCCGTCTGCAAGATAAGCCCTTTTCTCTTTCATAAAGACTTTCTGATCAGCGAATTCATATTCCCCTTCGTGCATTCCGCCTGCTCTTATCGAATCTGAGACAAGGATTAAACCGTTAGCTCCCTTCAATTTCAAAAGCAGCTCCATTATCGCGGGGTGAACATGTAGAGTATCGGCAATAAGTTCCACTTTAAGCTCGTTCCTCAGCAGCGAGCCGAGTATGATCCCGGGATGACGGTGATGGAAAGGTTCCATCGCGTTGAAAATGTGCGTTACATGCGCCGCGCCGTTGTCAATGGCAATTTCGATTTCATCGTATGTTGCCATCGAGTGGCCTATTGAAAGCACAACTCCCTGACGTGCCGCCGTACGCATTACCCCGTATGCGCCGGGAAGTTCGGGGGCAATGGTCATTATCTTGATCAATCCTTTTGAAGCTTCCCACATCTTCTGCCACGATTCAACGCTTGGGGTCCATAAATAATCTTCGTTCATGGCGCCTTTGAATCTTTTGTTCAGGTAGGGCCCTTCCATATGTATCCCTTTGATGTTCGATTCGGGATGCTTTTCAATATATTCGGCTAATCTGCTAAGATCTTTGAGAAGTTTCTTTTCCGGTTTTGCGTATAAAGAAGCAAGTACGGAAGTAGAGCCGTGCTCAAGGAAATATCTAGCAACTTTTTCAATGCTTTTGTCGTCGTCGTCGGCAAATCCGAAACCGGCGCCGCCGTGTACAAGAAGATCGACGAATCCGGGACAGATCATTCTGCCGCTTACATCTAGCACTTCGCAGTCATCCGGTATATTTACATCAGTATATTTACCGAGCTCAACTATTTTATTTCCTTCAATTATTACAGTACCATTGTTAACAAGGCGGAAAGGAGTTACTATTTTCCCGCCGACAAGAGCCAGTTTCATATTTTTCTTGGATTTTGCCATTCCTTTATCCAATTATATTTTTTAATTCAGTCGCTGCAGCTGAAATATTTTCCGATCTGAATATAGCGGAACCGGCAACGAAAGCCTGACATCCGGCGTTAAGAGCCGGTTTGGCAGTCTGATTATCTATTCCGCCGTCAATCTCAATAATAAAATTCCCGCCAGAAGCCTTTCTGAGCTCGACGGCCTGCTTTACTTTCTTTAAAGAATTTTCGATGAAACTCTGACCGCCGAAACCCGGATTTACCGACATGATCAGCACCAGGTCGGCAATTTCCGCAATCTCCGAGAGAGTGCTTACCGGAGTAGAAGGATTTATAGCAACGCCGGCCTTCGCCCCGAGTTCCTTTATTTTCATTAAAGTTCTGTTTAAATGAATTACCGCTTCCTGGTGAACCGTTATCGTATCGGCGCCTGCCTTATAAAAGTCTTCCAAATACTTGTCAGGATTTTCAATCATCAGATGCACATCGAGATGAAGCTTGGTAGCTTTTCTTGCGGCTTTTACCATTATCGGGCCGAACGTTAAATTGGGAACAAAGTGCCCGTCCATTATGTCGCAGTGTATCCAGTCCGCACCGCCTATTTCCGCAAGTCTGATCTGCTGCGCCAAGTTTGATAAATCCGCCGCTAGGATTGATGGAGCTAAAATTGCCATTACTGTTCCTTATGCGATTGTTCGTTGTCGGAGTCGGCCGCTTTTGTAACGAATAGATCCACCGCATCACCGGGATTAAGTTTATTGCCTTTGCTCGGATACTGATCCAGCACGGTATTGGGAAGAAGAGAAAACGAACGCTGATAATTTACTTTGCCTACTTTAAGCAGACTGTCGGCAAGCGTTTTCTCGGCGTCGTTCAACGATTTGCCGATAAGATTAGGAACCGTTACCGTGCCTATGCCTTCACCCACGCTCATCGTCACTCCGACTGAATCCCCTTTCTTAAGCGGTGTGCCTTCCGCGTACTGCTGATCGAAGATCATGTTCTTCGGATTATTCGAAGTAATTGAGTCGATCTTTCCCATGTAAAGCCCGATTCTCTCAAGAGCAAATCTGGCGTCCATCAGCGATTTACCCCTAAGCTGCGGAACTTTTACTACTGGCTCTCCGCCGCTTATGAAAAGGTAGATTCTTCTTCCGACTTTTACTATTTCTCCGGCATTGGGCGACTGGTATATTATTGAGCCTTTGGGATAATTTTCGTCGTATGTAGTATCGTTGATTACGGGAACCATGTCCGAATCTTCGAGGGTTTTAAATGCCTGAGCTTCCTGCATTCCGACCACTTTGGGAACCTTCTTCTCCGGAGAGCTGACATACCACGGCATTATCACGTTATTCATCAGAACAACGAATACTATAAAGGCTATGGAAGCGATGAGAAGCTTCTTAA
>JBJKTB010000074.1:0-3340 GCA_046703345.1 Ignavibacteriaceae bacterium | reverse complement strand
ATATAGTATCGCTGCTTACATATTTTTTGCCGAGCCCGGGATATGTCCAGTCCTGATTCGATGATGTCCCCGGAGTAAAATTAACAAGCGTTAATCCCAACTGTTTGGTCCATTCGGCAATCTCCTTGTTATGCCATTCATACGGCGGAAGAAAAAACGGCGCGGATTTTTTTGTAATGCCGAATTTGCTCATTGCTTCATAGTTCGCTTTTAGGTCATCCGTAAATTTTTCTCTTGTAACAAGAGTCGAATCTCTTTTTTCCCAGGATGCATAAAGCAGATGCTTATCTGAATGCGGTCCCAAATAATCGCCGTCGCGCTTCAATTCCTCTATCATGGGTTTGAACTTGGGATCACGATAAAAATCTCCGGTGAAAAAGAAAGAACCTTTGATGTGATGCTTTCTTAAAACAGACCGTACTTTCTCTAGTCCTTCTGCCTGGTCGTGGCCCGTAAAGACAAGATGGATAATTTTTTTAGTTGTGTCAGTTCTGATTACTGCGCCAAGATTATAAACGCAATTTTTATATTTTGAAGGCGCATTGCCTTCCTTCTGCATTGCAGAAAGATAGTAAGTCAAACTCGCTGTTCCGTCCATCGTCGGCTCGTTTGTAGAGTAGTCTCCGTAATCATTATGATAGACGGCGACATTTGACTGAAATTCTTTGAAAGCGTCGGGATGATGAAGCTGAAGCCCTTCCAGCATTTTAAATATCGTAGTATATACTGGTCCGTCCACCAATCCGCCGTTTATCTGCCGGCCGGTAATAATATGAATAGACGAATGAGGATCCGTAGGATTAATACCCCAGTCGGGAAGACCGATAATCATGCTGGTTCCCCAGGGGTTGCAGCCGAACAGCCAGTCGCGCAGCGAGGCTTCCATAGGCAGATATGTAGGATCTTTAGTCAATTCATAATAAAGATGACATTGTGTAACGATTGCGGCAACCAGATTATTCGAGCACCAGATAAACGGAACACCGATTAAAAACGGATTCGCTTTCCCTCTATTGTAGACTCTCTCAATTCCATCTTTTAAGTATGCGATAAATTTTTTATCAATTTTATTGTTTTTATTTACAGAAAGAAAATAATGCCCGAGATTGATAAACGGATACCAGGCATAATGCCTCGCAGTATCGGCGCCCATCCACGGCGTTACCGGTTCCCGGCTGCCGAATTTTACAGCGTCAACAGTATATTTTTTATCCCCGGTTATTTTCGCCATCTGAGTTGCGGCTAGTTCCATATCGTCGACCCAGTTTGATTCTTCGTAAAAGTAGGGCGATTTACACGGCGCCGTCTGGCAGACTCCCGGATTCTCCAGACCGAACTCATAAGCATCGATTGCTTTCTGCTTGATCTTTTTCGCGAAGTCGGGGTAATACTTTGCCAGAATTTCGGAGCCGAGCGCGAATGCGGACGCATATTTGCCTGCGGTTGACGCAATTCCGGTCGTACGGTTTTTATATTTAAACAGTCCCTGCGGCTTACCGCTGCAGAAATAAACAGGTCTTTCCAAATCGATGCCGTAATGCACCGAATCTTTATTAGGCAGTCTGAATCCGGCATGGTCACGGTCGTCGGCAATTTGATTGAACATTATTCCTTTAGAGGGATTCATTTTTACAAGCCAGTTCAATCCCCACTTGGCTTCGTCAAGAATATCCGGAATTCCGTTTGATCCCGGATTACCGTTCGCGTCATAATTATCTTTAAAGGCTTTCGGGTTCTGCTCATAAGCGAAAAGCATTTGGAAAACCGCATTGGCCGAAGTTGTAACGTACTGCAGGTAGTCGGTAGCGTCGTGCCAGCCGCCGACAACGTTAATGAATGTGGAATCTTTTCCGGGTTCGTAGATAATAAATCCGTCGTGCGTATGGCAGGAATCTTTTAAAAAGGGATTGTAGCCGCACTGCTGTTCGCGCATATATTTAAGAAGAAAATCGGCGGTGCCGTCGTAAACATCGTTCGCAATTCTGAATGATGGGGAGACCGCTGAATCGGCTTTTATAAAATAAGCTCCCCTTCCCTCGAACCGTGTAAAATTCAATCTGAAAGTCGACTTGAACGGTCCGTAACCTCCGTACGCTTTTATTTCTTTGGATTTATAAATTACATTCCCTGTTAAAGCGTCGCAAAGCTCAAATGACGAAGGAGAGATTTCATCCTTGCTTACGAGTACAGCAACTTTTGTAGATTTTTGAAGATAGCCGAGCTGATTTACTCTTATCCAGCTTTGAGCCGGAACAATGGCGGAAAGAAGAAATACTGTAAGAATAACAACTGAAAAATAAAATTTATTTAAACTGTTCATGACGGATTTAATTTTTATTAGTGTAAATTAAAATAAGATTTTCCCTTAATTATCATCCGCCGGAAAGATAATCCGAATTAATTTAGAATAAAGGAAAAACTTTTATAAATTTTTTCCTGGTATTTAATTTATATTTGCAATAACTTCTTGCGAGGGGACCATTAAGTTAATGTCTTTCAGAACCACATACGATAGAATTTCTTACCGGACCGCCGCTCTGTTCGAACGCGCAAAGATGACAGAACATACCTTCATGATAATAATAGCGATTATTATCGGCGTGCTTGCAGGTTTCGGCGCAATCGGCATAAGAGCGATGATTAAAGGAATCTCACTGCTTTGCTATCCCGGCGGTGAAAATTTGCTTGATAACGTTTTAAAAGCGCCGTGGTATGCCGTCCTTTTAATACCGCTGATCGGAGGATTAATTGTAGGACCTATAATTTACTTTCTCGCGCCCGAAGCGAAGGGGCACGGCGTGCCGGAAGTAATGCAGGCAATTCTTCTGAAAGGCGGAATGATTAGAGCCAGAGTTGCTTTTGTAAAAGCAATAGCGTCGGCAATATCGATCGGCACCGGAGGTTCGGTAGGAAGAGAAGGCCCTATCGTGCAGATCGGTTCTAGTCTCGGATCCACGGTAGGACAATTTTTCAGTATACCGAGCAAGAAACTTAAAACGCTTGTCGGCTGCGGCGCTGCCGCAGGAATAGCTGCAGCGTTCAACGCCCCGATAGCCGGTGCACTGTTCGCGGTTGAAATAATCTTAATGGACTTTGCAGTTGCGCAGTTTTCTCCTATAGTTATTTCTTCGGTAATGGCCACAGTAATCTCGCATAGTTTTCAAGGGGATTTTGCCGCATTTCTGGTTCCTAAGTACAGACTCGCTTCGCCTTACGAAATATTGTTTTATTACGCGCTTGGCGCAGTAAGCGGTGTAGCGACTTTCCTGTTTATAAAAATTCTTTACTTCATGGAAGATTTTTTCGACAACAAGTTTAAGATGCCCGAATATCTTAAACC
>JBJKTB010000073.1:0-3273 GCA_046703345.1 Ignavibacteriaceae bacterium | reverse complement strand
CTGTAACTCCTAAAAAGGGCACGGTTCAAAATCCGCCTAATTTCCCGGGATGGGAAAAAGTAAATCTCGGTAAGATAATAAATAAGAAAACCGGTTTTGATGTTTTTGTAGATAATGACGCAAACGCTGCGGCAATTGGAGAGATGATATTCGGTGCCGGTAAAAAACTGGAATCTTTCATTATGTTAACTCTCGGGACCGGCGTCGGCGGCGGTATCATATTTAACCGTAAATTATTCCGAGGAGAATTCGGGGCCGCCGGTGAAATCGGGCATATTACGATTGATTATAAAGGACCTCAATGTAACTGCGGTTCCTACGGATGCATCGAATCTTTCGTCGGTAACAATTATTTGATTGAAAGAGTAAAAAAACAGCTTAAAGATCATAAAGATTCCAAAATATTCGAACTGATAGAGAATGATCTCAGCAAGCTTTCTCCTAAAATAATTGATGATGCCGCTAATCAAGGCGATGAATTTGCTTCACTTATAATCAAAGAATTAGGGGGCTACTTGGGTGCGGCACTGGCTTCAGTTTGTAACTTATTGGATATTAGTACGTTTATTATAGGCGGAGGTGTAGCCGGTTTCGGTCAGCCGCTGTTTGATTCGATGCATGAATCTGCTAAGGCTAGAGTTCTTACTCCATTAAGAAACCGGGTGAAAGTGCTGCCGGCAAAATTGAAAAATGATGCCGGAATAAAAGGAGCTTCGGCACTCGTTTTTCATAATGCATAAACATTCTGTCCTAAGCATTTTGTAAATGAGACATCATTATTTTTATGAGAATTTTCTTAGTAATAATCTTTTTATCATCACTCGGTACTGCCGTTTTTGCTCAGAGTAACGATTCATTATCAGTTAAAAATAATGATTCTCTGCAGGTTGTTTCCAAAGATACTTTACGTACGCCCGGGAAACGACCTGCAAAAAAAGGATACGATGTTGATACCGTTATTTATGCCAGTGCATCGGATTCGCTTTTCTTCTTTATAAATCAGAAGAAAATGGATTTATACGGCAACGGCAATTTGAGCTATCAGGGAACCGATCTTAAGAGCGCGAATATCTCACTCGATTTTAATACCGATAATGTATATGCAAAAGGAGTTCCCAGCGATACGGCTCCGCATAAATTAATAGGCACTCCGGTTCTTACGGAAAACGGGGAAACGTACGACGGCAAAACAATGATCTATAATTTTAAAACAACACGCGGTTATATTTCATCTGTCGATACGAAAATGGAAGGAGCTTATTATTCCGGTCAACAGGTAAAAAAGATAAGCCGCGATACGTATTTTATTAAAGACGGGACTTACACAACCTGCGATGCCAAACCACCTCATTATTATTTTTACGCAGATGAAATGAAGGTTATTCAGAAAAAGGAAATCGTTGCAAAATGGATCTGGCTTTATTTCGGAGGAGTGCCGTTTCCTATTCCTATTCCTTTCGGCGTTTTTCCTATTGAATCGGGAAGACGCTCAGGAATTATCGCGCCTGCATTCGGTAACGATGCAACATACGGTTACTACTTTGCTCACTTCGGCTATTTTTGGGCAATCAATGATTATCTTGATCTGAATCTTACCGGTGATTATTATACGCGCGGCAGATGGGGACTTGCGGGAAGGTTCCGCTACAATAAACGTTATGATTTTAGCGGTGAACTAGACGGCGGATACAAATATCTTCCCATCGGCGAGCCGACCGATCCTAGTCATTCCGTAAGTAAAGAGTGGAGCATAGGCTGGCAGCACCATCAGAATTTTACTCCCACCATGCGACTTGATGCAAACTTACAATTTGTTTCCGGCGCCAGTTACATAAGGAATACAACATTTAACTTGAATGAAGCACTGACAAATAATATTATTTCCAACGTTAACTTTTTTAAGTCGTGGGATGAGTCCGGCAACAGCCTTTCACTCAGTTACAGCAGAAACCAGGATCTGGAAAGCGGCGATATCTCAGAGACTCTGCCCAGTCTTACATTTTCTGTTCCTCAAAGTTATCCGTTCAGAAAAGCCGGAAATTTAGGCAAGCAGAAATGGTATGAATTAATCGGTTACAGCTACAGCGGGCAATTTGAAAATGATAGAGTGAAAAGCCACGGTAATCTAAGTATTCACGGCGGCATCTTGCATACCATTTCCGTTAATGCTTCACCAAAGATAGGTTATATAAATATCTCGCCGAGCATTAATTACCAGGAGAAATGGTATAATAAAAAAGTTGAAGAGTATGATGTACCGAGTTATACCGGGACCGATTCAATTATTACAAAAGAAGTACATCAGATTAATTTTGTACGTACATTTTACAGCAGTCTTTCAGCATCGACAAAATTTTTCGGAATGTTTCAGCCTAATGCTCTGGGCATAGCGGCTATTCGTCATATTGTTACGCCGAGTATTTCGTTTAATTATCAACCAGATTTTTCGGATTCAAAATGGGGATATTACGGAACTTATACTAATTTGAAAGGCCAGTCCGTTAAGTACGATAAATATCAAAGAGATATTTTTGGCGGCACTCCGGCAGGTAAACAGCAAAGTCTTTCTTTTTCACTTGGAAACGTTTTTGAGATGAAAACGATGGTTGATCCGACTGACACTACTTCCAAACAGAAGAAAATACGATTGCTTAATTTGACGGCTGGTTTCGGTTACAACTTTGCTGCTGATAGTTTGAGGTTTTCAAATCTTAGTCTAAACTACAACACGCAAATAGGAAATTTGTTCAGCTTCTCGGGTGCTTCAAGTTTTACTCCTTATGATTATTCAGCAACAAGCGACAGAATAAATAAATTTTTAATTAATGAAGGCAAAGGATTCTTACGTCTTCAGAATCTCAATTTTTCAGTTTCCGCAAGTCTCTCGGGTGAGAAGTTAAAATCAGCAAATAAGGAGAACGAACAATCGCAAAACCAGCAGCAGAACCAGAATGAGCTTAATCAATCTCCCGGAAATGTGTATGAGGGAATTTATAATAACAAGCAGGCGGATTTTTCAATTCCGTGGAGCGCTTCACTAAGTTATAATTATAGTTTAAACAAGCCTACACCGCTGAGTATGACGACTTATTCAAACTTAAGCGGTTCGCTTGATTTTAATTTAACGCCGAAGTGGAAAATCTCGGTATCAGGCAGTTACGATTTTAATCATAAACAGTTTGCAGCGCCGCAGGTTCGTATTTCAAGGGATTTACATGCATGGATAATGAATTTTACTTGGTATCCTATAGGACAGTATACCGGATATTATCT
>JBJKTB010000072.1:0-6850 GCA_046703345.1 Ignavibacteriaceae bacterium | reverse complement strand
TGGTATGATCGTATGCGAGATATTCTTCCGGAGTTAAGTGTGAATAATTTTTATCCGCAAGATCGGTTACGGAGTCGTACATAAGAAGCTTCATAAAAGCCTGATTGCATTCTACTATTCCTCCGTTCATATCCGTTATCATTATTCCGTCTTGAGAATTTTCAAATAACTCTCTGTAATATCTTTCTCTTTCGCTTAACTCGATCTGCATCCTTTTCATTTTTGTTATGTCGTGAACCATGCCAATGCCGAATTTAATGCCCGATGTGTTCTGCAGATTGAATATAGAGGTTATACTCCCCCAGACAACTTCGCCGCTCGGCCTTAAAAATCTTTTCTCAATTTGTATGTTATTGATCAAACCGCTCTTTATCTCCATGAATTTCTTTTCCGTCTCGCTTCTGTCGTCGGGATGGGTAATTTCCAGTATGTTAAGTTTATACAATTCTTCCTGCTCATAATTTATAAACTTGCGGAACACTTCGTTGGTTTTTACAAATTTCATATTCTGATCTACCACCACTATGCCTATGGAGGAATTATTGAATAAAGTATCGTACATCTCCTTTACGGGCATATTTGCCTCATCAAAGATTCCCTTAACTATATCGCTATTTGAATCGTTTTTTTTGTTCATTTCTGAAGGACCAGTCCTTAAATAATTATCTGCTCAAATGATTTTTCACTCTGCTGAATTTATCACCGGTCTTGAGCTGACCGGATTTTTTTTATATACAACGGTAAATGAGCTGCCTTTACCTTTTTTACTCGAGACGGTAATGAAAGCGCCGTTTATATCAACAAACCTTTTGACGAGAGCAAGCCCCAGCCCGTTCCCTTCATAGCGTCTCTTGTAGCCGGTGTCTTCTTGAGAGAAAAGATTGAATATATCCTTTAAATATTTTTCGCTCATACCTATGCCGGTGTCGGAAATCTTAACTCTAATTTCGTCTGCGTGTTCGGTCATGTAGATGTTCACGGCTCCGGATTCTGTAAACTTTACCGCGTTGTCTAACAGGTTCCTGAATATTTGCAGTGTTGAGTATTCGTCTATCCATACTCTAGCCGCGCTGATGCCGCTGGTAAAATTGAAATTCAGCCCTTTCCTAACAGCGTCGGGCTTATATTCATCGGCCGCTTTCAACACGATGGCATATAAATTTTTTTCCGACAGTTCAGGCTCAAAGTGATCCATCTGTAACTGCGACAAATCAAGCAGAAGATCGAATGTCCTGATCAGTCTTTTTCCGGCATTAAGAATGAAATCGTGAAGTTTTAAATATTCTTCGCCTAATCTGTCTTCTGTTTCTACTTTGATAAGGTTTGCAGAATTCAAAATAATATTCAGCGGAGTTCTGATTTCATGAGATATCTGGGCGAGAAACTCGTTCTTCATTTTATCAGCCGCTTCGATTTTTTTCACGGCATTCGAGAGTTTTTCCTCGTATTTCTTTTTTTCCGTAATATCTTCCATTACTCCGAGAAAATGCGTCAGCATTCCGTCAATATCAGTAACTGGAGATATGGATACTGAAACACATATAGTATCACCGTTCTTCTTTTTATTTGTAAATTCACCCCGCCATCCTCTGCCTTCAATTGCGTTTTTCCATAAAGCTCTTATATGCCTGCTGCCTCCTTCGGTGAATAAATAGTGAGGCTTCCTGCCTAAATCTTCCTTTTCTGCTTATCCGGTAACAACATTAAATTTCCTGTTATCATATTCTATCCTGCCTTTGCGGTCGGCTATTATTATGGGAACCGGGCTCTGCTCAACGGCTAAAGATAATTTGCGCAGCTTGTTTATCGCTTTCCTTTTCCTCGTAGTATCCCGTATTATGCCGGTTAAATATTTTTTCCCGGCATCCTCCCAAACAGACAATAATAATTCTATGGGGAACTCACTGCCGTCGTATCTTAGCCCGTATGTTTCGATGGCCTTTCCGCCTGTTCTTATCCTTGTTTTATCATCTGCCTTGTCGTAAATCTTAGCAAATAATTTTAAATATCTTTCAGGCATCAGTGCGCTTATATGCCGGCCTGCAAGTACTTCGGATGAATAGCCGAACATCCGCTGCGTGCTTTCGTTGCAAAATTTAATTATTCCTTTTTCTGTTATAGTAATAATCGCGTCCTGCGACGCCTCCACTACGGAATGGAAATGTTTTCTGTTTTCCAGTAATTCCCCGTCCGCTATAGAAGCCTTAATTCGGCTTTCACCCTCCATCATTTCCCCGGTCTATTTATCAGATATTTTTTAGCTGCTTAATTATATGAGTATATCGCCTTTTTATCAGTGCTTTCAATTCCGGAAGGCAGTATGAATCTGAATGTAGTGCCCTCGTTTTCTTTACTTTCCGCCCAGATTTTCCCGCCGTTCTTTTCTACCAGTTCTTTGCACAGTATCAGACCTAGTCCTGTTCCTCTTTCTTTCGCCGTTCCCAGCGTAGTATGATGAACTCCGATACGGAATAACTTGGAAATTGCCCTGCCGCTCATCCCGATGCCCGTATCCTTCACGAATACCTCTGTATAATCCTTTTCTTTTTGTCCCCCTATGGAAATGGTTCCGTGCTCGCGCGTAAATTTTATCGCGTTGGATATTAAATTCCTGACAACGGAGTGCACCATCTCGTAATCGGCGTATACCATAAGATCCTCTGATATATTGTTCAGAATGGTTATTTTCTTCGTGACGGCATTGCCGTTAATAAGAGTAATCACATCATCAACCATTGAGAACATATTAATTATTTCGGGATTATATACTATACGATTTAACTGTATCCTCGACCATTCCAGCAGATTATCTAGCAGGCGCAGTATGTTTTTAACGTTGCTGTATATGCCAGATGAATATTCCCTAATTTGGTCATTGTTCAATTTGTCTGTATCATCCGCCAATAGACTTGAGAACCCCAGCAGGGAGGTAAAAGGACTTCTGAGATCATGAGATATAATGGAGAAAAACTTATCCTTGTTCGCGTTCAGCTCTTTCAGCTTTTCGCTCGATTCTGTTAACTTTTTATTAAGTTCCATTAATTCAGCAGTATTCTGCTCGATAAGGGCATTGCTGCTCTTCAGTTGTTCAATATATATTCGTCTTTCCTTCTCCGATTTCTTGCGTTCAGTTATATTCAGCATATATATTATTACATGGCTTACGGTTTGTCCTTGGCCGAACACCGGATAAGCGTGGATCTCATAGCATGTATCTTTATCGCCCTCTTCCTTAATTCCTAATTCAACTGTATAATCTTTCCCGGTTTCCTGCACCTTGTTCAGAAGGTCTCCGCAGACATTGTTTTCGTCCTCGCCATTACAAAATGACAGCACATCAAAGTACTTCCGGCCTACTATAGCTCCGCCTCGCATTCCGGACTTGTTACAATTAATGATGGTATTATCGGAAACGTCGATTACGTAAAAAGGATAGGTAAGAGAATTGATCACCTCGTTGAGAAATTTATTCTGCGATTTTATTTTTTCTTCATATATCTTGTGCTGCGTAATATCAAAAAATGCCGCTAGCAATGCAGGTTTATCGTTCCATACCGTTACAGAAGAAGTAACGTCTATCCATTTTTCAGCCCCTTTTTTCGTAATTATTTTTAATTCGTAATTTTGACGCCTTAGCGGATTAAATTTTTGATCAGCGACTTTATTCATAAAATATTCATGCTGATCTGGATGAACCAAATCAGTTACTTTCATGTTCATAAGCTCCGCTACTGGGAAACCCGAAAAAAGGATCGTATAACCGTTTGCGTATACAAACTTGTCAGCTTCGTAAACTATTATTCCGGACGAAACAGTCTCGGCAATTGTTCTAAACCTTACCTCACTCTTGTTTAGATCATCCTGCGCCTTTTTACGGATTATCGCGGTTGCTACTTGAGCCGAAACGTATTCCAGCATGTTAAGATCTTCTTCTGAAAATCTTATCTCAGGGTTGTAGCTCTGCACAACCATAACCCCGAATGTTTCTCCGCCGGATTTCAGAGGTACTCCGATCCAGTCTACGCTGGGCTTTCCTATCAGTTCCACTTCTCCCCGATTTAATATCTCCGGGAAAGATTCCTGCCTTATGAACAAAGCAAGGCCTGTTTTCAGTACATATTCGGTTAAGCCTTTCCTTCGCGGTCTCGGCTCTGGCGCTGTATCATATTCATCAGCGAAATAAGGGAAGTGCATAAGACCGTCTTGAGGATTGTAAACCGCTATATAAAAATTTTTAGCAGTTAAAACATAATTTAGTATTCCGTGTATTGAATCGTAAAGTTCCTCCAAACTTCCGGAGGCATTGGTAGCTTCCGCTATCTCGTAAACCGCTTCTTTTATCTTCTCTTCCTTCTTTTTATTGCTTATATCTACTACTACCTCCACCGAAGCTATAATCTCGCCTGACTCATCTGTTACTTTTGAGGTTGATAAAAATACCGGGAAATCGCTTCCGTTTTTTCTTCTGTGCAGCACCTCTCCCTTTCGTCCTCCGTTGGGCGCGACAGCATTTAACTTTTCAATTACTTCAGCATCGTTGCGAGGAGACATAACTATATCTAAGGTTTTCCCCTTTAATTCATTAATATCATATCCGTAATTCTTTGAGAATGAATCATTTATAAAGATGATCCTGTTTCCCTTATCGGCTATGCTTACTGCCTCGCTTATGCTCCTCATGGCATGCGCCAGAATTTTTATTTCTTTCTCATTTTCCGCGCTCCTGCCTAAATCTCTTTTATGTAATATATATGATATTAGCAGAAGCGTAAAAGCAGCCATTCCACCGGCCAGAATAAACAACCGAGTTATGGTTAGACTTTGATTAGCCTTCTCTATGCGCTCATTAAGTTCTTTTTCCTCACTTTGTTCAGCTGTGTGAATAATTTGTTTTATTTTGCCAAGAAGACTTAATTGACCGGGCTTTATAATCAACCCTCTTGTGGAATGCGCTTTTTTTTCTGAAGGTAATGTAGCTGTATCGTTTACTCCTTCAAGCGCATCTTTTACAAGACCGCGTAATTCTTCAATCCTAGCCGCCTGCTCGGGCTCCGAAGAAACCAGACTCTTCAATACAGCAAGCTTTTTTAAAATATCCTTATGTAAATTCACAATTTCTGCATCGGAATAATTGGTACCGGTTATAACGCGGTCTTTCTCCGTGTTTTCCGCTTCGAGAAAATCGGAGTAAACATCTTCAAGTTTGGCAAGAATTTCTTGGGAATGCGTTAATCTTTGGTTTGAGGAAACCAATTCTGAAACACTAATGAAGGCAAAAAAACCTACTATAAATAGAACGAAAACTGCAAGAATGAATCCTATAGCTATTTTTCTGGAATAAGGAATCGGCAAGTATCAATATCCTTTCTTTGCGCTGCTTTAATTTGCTCTCTTATTAATTGAATACGTAGAAATATAAAATGCGGGCGTAATAAACCGCCCGCAAAATTTTTGTATCTAACATCTTAATTACGCTGACACATGTCCTTGGCGGAGCACCGCCCTACTGTTAAGGCAGAATATATTTTATAAATAATATTCAATCGCCTGAATACTTAATATTTACATATAGTTCTGTTAATCATGCATCAGAACACCGTTGCTCCTAATATAACTGCCCTTTGTTCGCGGGCTGCCGTGTGCTATACTACTTTTACTGTTCTTAACAATGAATCTGCCTATAAGGTTCCCCAGATTCTCCGTTAATCTATTCAGATCTTCGGAGGCCCTGGCTACCTGCTGAAGTCCTGCCGAACTCTGCTGAGTAACGCTGCTGATGCCTTCTATGTTCTTGCTTATCTGCTCCGATGCGGCCGACTGCTGTTCGCTGGCTGCGGCTACCTGCGAAATTATATCTACCACTTTCTCGGCTCCTACTATAATTTCTTTTAAAGATTCGCCGGCTTTGTCAGCAAGTTTTCTGCCGTTCTCAACCTCTTTAGTACCTTCATCCATTGAAACTACGGCTTCTTCCGTGTCTTTCTGAATCTGCTTTATCATCGCGGCAATTTCTTTTGTCGCCTTGGTGGTCCTTTCGGCAAGTTTTCTTACCTCATCTGCAACTACCGCAAAGCCCCTTCCCTGTTCGCCGGCCCTTGCGGCTTCAATCGCCGCGTTAAGCGCCAGAAGATTTGTCTGATCGGCTATATCGTCTATAACCTGAATTATCTCTCCGATCTGTTCGCTGTTCTTACCTAACTGCTCAACAGTGCCTGCGGATCTTTTTACAACACTGGAAATTTTATTCATTCCGTCTATGGTTTCGCTCACAACATTTCCGCCGTCTCTGGCTATCTGACCGTAATTCTTTGAAGCTTCTGAGGCTACCCCCGCGTTTCTGGTGGTCTCGAGTATGGTCTTCGTCATCTCCTCAACCGCTCCCGCAACTTCGGTTGCCTGCTGACTCTGCTCCTCAGAACCGGCAGCCATCTCCTCTGTGCTGGAAGATATCTGATTTGCCGCGCTGGCAGTTGCCTGTACTGCATCAGATACATCACCTATTAATCCCTCTAATGAATCCCCCATCTTGTTTATACTGTTCTTCATTACTTGATGGTCACCCTTAAACTCTCCGGTAACTCTTACTGTAAGATCTCCCGTTGCCATTACCTCTAGAACCTTCGTGCTCTCTTTCACCGGTCTTAATATCTCGTCCACACTGTTGTTCATTCCTTCAAGCAGCTCCCGGTAAGCCCCGCTGTGCTTGCCGGATTCGCCCCTTACGCTTAAATTACCGGCCTGATATTCACTCGTTAATTCAGCCGTCTCGTTTATAACTTCTTTTAACTTTTTTCTGGTCTTTTCAAATGCCTGCACGGTGTTCGCGGTTGATTGAATGATGCCGTCTACG